>CALDNG010000432.1 GCA_937915285.1 uncultured Desulfomonile sp.
GACACATTCCCGGAAATTACCGATTTCTGGAACGCCATGCGGCTTCAGGCTGAATCCGGACATGAGTCGCTCAAGGAAGTGGTCACCAGCTTTATGTCGGACTGGGAGGCATACATCATCAAGAATACTCCCTGCAAGAGAACCATTCGGCACAGGTCCTGAATGTCTACAGCGCCATCTAGAATACCGCCTACCGACATCATCTTTGACTTGGGAAAGGTGCTTGTGCCTTTCGATTGGGACATTGCATTCAGGAGACTGATTCTACATGTGCCGGAAGATATAGTGCGTCTTGTTGTCGAAGATCGGAAGACGTTCATGGTCAATCTGGCTCTGCCCTGTAAACAACTGGAATGCGGTCAGATCACTTTTGAGCAATTTTTCGTCAAGATAAGGGAGATTACCGGACTTGACGCATCACTGGAGGCCTTCCGCGACATATGGTGTGACGTATTCTGGCTGAATGACGAGTTGGTAAAGATCGGCTCCAAACTGACCCAAAATTATTCGTGCTGGCTGATGTCGAACACCAGTGAGGCTCACTATAGATGGATAACCACTAGGTTTCCATCTATTGAGTTTTACCGTAAAGCCGCACTTTCATACGAACTTGGACATATGAAACCGGATCGCCAATACTATGAAAAGGCGCTTGAACTCTTTGGAATCGATCCGCTAAAGGCCGTCTTCATTGACGATATCCAGGAAAACCTAGATGGGGCTTCTCTTTTCGGAATCCGAACCATAAAATATGAGACCAATGAATCCTTGATCCGGTTATTATCTGATTACGGAGTGGAAGTGTAGAAATGGGGAACAATCACGGAATTTGCGCGGAAATCAGTGTGGATGGATTTAGATTCGCATCAGTATCTGCGGAGGTAAAAAAAATCGGACTGGTCAGGCTGGATCTGGGAATGATTTTGTCTGATCGTCCGTCAGTGGTAGCTGGAGTAACCACCCAGAACCTGGTACATGCCGCTCCTGTAACACTCACCCGTCAAGTTCTGTCTGGTGGCCTTTGTCAGGCCGTCCTTGTAAACTCCGGCAACGCCAACGCCTACACTGGGCAAGAAGGCCTGGACGACGCCAGGATACTTGTCAAATCGTTATCGGAGAGATTGTCCATAGACCCGGGACTCGTGATACCCATGTCCACGGGTGTCATTGGCGCAAGACTTCCGGTGGACCGGATGAAAGCAAGGATTCCGGCTCTCACGGACTCGCTTTCGAACCTCGGCTTCCATGATCTGGCAAATGCCATAATGACTACTGACACCGTACCAAAGACCTTTTCAATTGACGCAGAACTGTCCAACGGACCTTTCAGGATTGCCGGAATGTGTAAGGGCGCCGGGATGATAGCGCCTCATATGGCTACCATGCTGGCCATCATGGTGACGGACATTCGGGTGGAACACACTTTTCTGAATGAGGCCTTCAGGGAATGCTGTGATTTAAGTTTTAACCGGGTAACTATTGATGGCGACACCAGCACAAATGATACCGCCATAATCATGTCCGGAGGCTCAAAGCTGAGCCGTGAGCTTTCCACATCCAGGGCCGACAGAGAAAAGTTCTTCGCAGCAATGCAGGAAGCATGCTCAAATCTCGCTGAACAAATTGTCAGGGATGGGGAAGGCGCAACAAAGATTGTTGAGGTGAGTGTGATTTCAGCCACCGACGACAGATCGGCCGGAGTCATGGCCAGAAAGATAGCAGAGTCTCCCCTTGTTAAGACAGCTTTCCACGGTGAGGATCCGAACTGGGGCCGCATCATTTGCGCCGCGGGCAACTCGGGTATAAAGTTTGATCCGTCTGTTGTCGATCTTTCAATCGGAGAAGTAAAGATTGTAGATAACGGAAAACTTTCGGAGGGAGACTGGGAAACCAGGGCTCATCAGGTAATGCGACAAGAGCGCTTTTCGGTGGTTGTCGACCTCAAGATGGGCAACGGCCAAGCAACAATGCTCACATCAGATTTTTCCGAAGAATACGTGACCATAAACGCTGATTACAGATCATGAGATCGTAATCAAAATCTAAATCATTCCCGTCGCAATATCATGAACCGTGTGAGCGCCCTCTGTTGCGTACTGAGCTGACCTCGGAGATATTGTTTGATCTGGTCGCAATGGATGGAATAACCAGCCTGTGACCCCGTACCAGTTTTCTGTTCAAATTCACGTCCGGGTTAACCCCTGCCAGTTTGTCCTTGCTTGTTCCGTATTTCTTCAGGATACTTTTGAGCGTATCCCCCCTGGCAATGACATGATATACATGCGCAGGTTTGTTATCCTGATGTAAACGTTTGAGTCCGGCTAGCAACTCAGGTTTCTTCCCGGCCGGTATTCTTAGCGAAAACGATGGTCCATCCGGCGGAGTAGCGCCTCGAACAAGGGATGGGTTAAAGTCAGTCAGTTTTTCATGAGACTCGCCCAGTGCTTTGGCGACATCTGCAAGCTTGTAAGAGCCATCGACTGTTACGTACTCACTTGTCTCCTGATCGAAGTTCTCCCTCAGCTCTGGGAATCCATATTTAGAAGGGTTTTTGGCTATGATTGACAGCGCCTGGAACCTTGGCAGAAATTCACGGGTCTCCTTCTTCAGTTTTCTGCTAGAACAAATATCGTCATATTCAGTGGCGTCCTCCTGACACAAGACCTTGTTGAGCTTGTTTTCCCCGGAATTGTATGCGCTCAGCGCCAGTCTCCAGCATCCAAACATTCCGTAGAGATCCTTCAGGTAGAGTAAAGCGGCCTTAGTGGATTTCTCAGGGTCCAGGCGCTCGTCCACATAACTGTCAACCCTTAATCCGTAGCTTCGTGCTGTAGCAGGCATGAATTGCCACATCCCCAAGGCGTTGGCTGGAGACCTGGCTTCGGGGTTGGCCCCGGACTCAAGCAAGAAGAGGTAAGCCAGTTCGATAGGCAAACCGTTATCCTTAACCACCTTCTTTACCATGGGAAGGTACGGTTCAGCCTGGCTGAGATAGTTCCTGGTGGATTCACGTCTCTCGTAGGCATATTCCCTTACGAATTTTCGAACTCTCTGGTCGTTTTCTTCAAGTGGGATGGATGGATACTCGCCGGATTTCGGTCTGCCCGGCCTTAGTTTGTCCGCTCCAAAGGACAAGGCCCTTGAGAAAGCGTTAGTTACCGCCTGACCCTCCGCCAGGCCAGACTTGACCAGGCCGTTCTTCGAGCTGCAACCGGATAGGAAAAGGGGTGGGCATATGATTAACAACAGGAAGAGCATCGCTGATCTGGGAACAGCAGTTTTGAAGCCCACAGGACTGGATGCTCCAAACACGGTCACAATTTCAACTCCAAGGGCAATATATCAATAATAACAATGCTATCTGATCCTTATCGTAGATAATATCACAAGCGCAGGTCTTGTCAATGTTTAAGATTGAATCGATAAGGTCTGCTTTTGTTATAAGGAATCGGCGCCTTTGTTCACCATATTTACTTACAGGGTAGTTCCAGCCTGATAATTCCGTTGTCGATCATCAAGGCGCCACCGTTGATTCTGATTGTCTCACGGGTGGACGCAATTCCCAGGCCGAGTTCAATAGTTTCCAATTCCTTTCCACCCTGATGATCCGGTTCCTCATACCACTTGAAAACAATTTGCGTTTTATCTGGACTGGTCTCGATTTCTACGCTCAAGTCGAAGTTGACACACTTTCCCAAAAAATCGGAAGATTTCCTCAAATATTCGACACGGTTTCTGATAAATACCATGCACTGAGCGATTGCAGAGGATAGCAGTCGCCGGGAATAACCGGATGTGATTTTTTCATCAGGCCTCTTAATGTTTAGATTTATGCCTTTGGCGGTAAGTTGTTGACCCATCAGACCGACGACCTTATCGATCAACGCCAGGATATCGGTTATACCCGTATTGGAGTCGTTTTCGCTGAAAAAGGAGCGTAACTGATCTATAAGGCTGCTGGACTTGCTGACCTGGTTTTTGACTCCAGAGAGCCTGACATCAAAAAACTCTTTTTCTGTGGCTGAAAGGCCAGATCGCTGTATTTTTAAACGCATTACTTCACAGGCCAGGGTTATAGCATTAAGTGGTTGGGCCAGTTCATGCGCCAATCCCCCTATCATTTCAGGGAACAGTGACAGCCTCATTATTTCTTCAGGAGTAGCTGAATATTGTGTTTCATCCATTTTTGTTCTCCCGAGAATTTCTTTGAGTGAATCCTGATTTATACGCGGGTGAGGGATATTTCCGACTCGTCAAGAGTTCGGAAAATTAAAAACATGCGTATCCCGTGACAATAATGCATTCGGACAACGTGCCAAAACGCTGCTGACTTGGCATGAGCAGAAAGGCAAGCTGATAGGGCTCGTCAACCCATTCTGTCTGAAAGACCCCCGTTAGGGAAATCTGAATGAGGCCTATCAGCGGGCAAAATCAATGGCCCTGGATTCCCTGATGACGACTATCTTGATCTGCCCGGGGTATGACAATTCCTTCTCAATCTTTTTTCTAATATCCCTGGCCAGTAAGACCAATCCTTCTTCCTTTATGTTGGTGTTTTCCACTATTATGCGAATCTCACGTCCCGCCTGAATGGCAAACGATTTACTCACTCCTTTGAAGGAATCAGCGATTCTCTCAAGGTCTTCAAGCCGTTTGACATAGTTTTCCAGCATTTCCCTTCGAGATCCCGGGCGAGCGGCCGACAGTGTGTCTGCGGCCTGAACGAGAACTGCTATCGGACTGGTGGGATCCTCATCACCGTGATGGGAGGCTATGGCGTTGACGATGAGCGGGGCTTCACCATAACGCCTGGCGATGTCGGCCCCTATAACGGCATGGGCGCCTTCAACTTCGTGGTCAATTGCCTTCCCGATATCGTGAAGCAATCCAGCCCGTTTGGCTTTTTTCTGATTGAGCCCGAGTTCCGCGGCCATTATTCCGCAAAGGAAAGCCACCTCTATTGAGTGCTGGTAGACATTCTGAGCAAACGAGGTCCTATACTTCAATTTTCCGAGGAGTTTCATAAGTTCCGGATTAATACCGTGGACACCTACATCGAAACTGGCCTGCTCACCGGCCTCGACTATGGCCTCTTCCATCTCCTGACTGACCTTCTTGACTATCTCCTCGATTCGAGCCGGATGGATTCGACCATCGTTGACCAGTCGCTCAAGCGCCAGTCTGGCCACTTCCCTACGCACAGAGTTATAACCTGATAGAATGACCGCTTCAGGAGTATCGTCAATGATCAGGTCAATACCCGTAGCCGCCTCAATGGCCCTTATGTTCCGCCCTTCCCTGCCAATTATCCTGCCCTTCATTTCCTCATTGGGCAGGTTGACAACCGAAACCGTCCTCTCTGCAATGTAGTCGGCAGCATACCTTCCAATGGCTGTGGAAATTATTTCCTTGGCCTTCTTGTCGGCCTGAGAATGTGTCTCTTCCTCGATCTGTCTGATAATCCTGGCGCTTTCGATACGGGTTTCATCCTCAACTTTCTTGAGGATCATTTCCCTGGCGTCGGTCGTGGAAAGACTTGCAACAAACTCGAGTTTTTCCTGCTGTTTTTTTACGAGACTCTCAGCTTCCCGTTCCTTGTCTTTGACTCGCTTATGGCCGGCCTCGATTTCTCGCTCGTGCTTGATTAAAGTATTTTCCTTGCCTTCAAGCTGTACGGCCTTGCGCTCCAGATTTTCGTCCTTCTTAAGAAGCCGGGATTCCCTTATTGATAGTTCATTTCTTCTTTCTTTTATTTCAGTCTCCAGATCAGTTCTTGCCTGGAACAACTGATCCTTTGCCTGCAGTAACGCCTCTTTCTTAATAGTTTCCGCCTCTTTCTGGGCGGTTCTGACTATTTCATCGGCGTCATTTTTGGCTGATTCAATACGCCTTTTATCGAGGAAACGAGCCGCGTAATGACCGGCTGCAAGTCCTGCTATTAAGGCGACAAGGGCATAGATAAATACGGGAATTGAACCCAAAACCCCCTCCGTCCTATGTAATAAACGGGATAATCAGGCGCAGAAAACCATCGGGAGAGACATCAGAAAATCGGTCAAGGGTTTGAACAATAAGTTAAATCAAGCCATAAAACCTAAACTTATATATACGTTCCCTGAACGGCTATCCAGAGGTTTATCGCTTATCCCGGTTTTGCGGGCAGGTTAAAAGACGACCCAAACGATGTTACCCCCCGCCGTTGGCCGTGGTAGAACAACCTTTGAACCTGGTTTCCCAGGTGGGACCCTAACGACTATTTCAGGCGTCCCGCTTCGAGGCGGGCTTGCTCACCATAATCGGGGGCGGATCCCATTTTTTGAGTGTTGGCTCAAAAAATTGTTGCCACACACGCACCAGGCAGGGGAAAAATTCTCGTCCTTCTCTTTGGGGTCGCTAGCCTAATAGAATCCTTCGGGCCTTTCTTCGCGTAGCTGACTCAGTCGCCTTTAGAGCCGGCGCTCTCCTGTCATCCCGTCGATGATGCTGAGAAGAGAAAGGCTATACAAATCTGATGTGGAATTTACTTTGGCCTGTTTTTCCAGATTTTCAGTCCAAGATTTTAAAGGACCATTCAGTTCGTTTTTCGTCCGGATAACCACACCAACTGAATGCCGAAATCCCGACCGAAAAGTGTAACAGTCACCGCTTCACAATGATCTGGGAAATGATCGAACAAGCTTGCCGAAACATCCCCTCAGTTTTTTATCAGGTAAAAGCCTCCAGTTTTTCTATGATTTTGTCCAGTTTACCTTTAGCTGCCTTGTGATCACGTTGCACCTTCTTGAGGGTTCGATCCAATTCTCCTATTCTCTTGTCTCTTTTTTCAAGCTCTCGACCGAACCTTTCCTGCTCTCTCCTGATTTGATCGTTCTGCTCAATAAGGCGCATGAGCTTTTCTTCAAGAAGAGCAACAGGCTTTTCGGAATCCATTGAAATCTCCACACGATTTTTTTAATTACCAGTCTAATTATATTTCTTTAAAGTTACCTGTCAAGAACTATGTTTTGTGGCTATTTTACCGACAATGGCCACAGTGAACGTCTAAGGGTAACCTACGGCATTTTTCTTGACAAGCCAGTGGTCCTTTAGTGGTGAGCGCTGTCAACAAGATTGACAGCGTGTAAAAAGTTTATCTTCGTCTCACCTCCTTCGGCCATGTATAATTCCGTGGCCCTGGCTTTTTTTTGCAATCCAGCGGAAACAGGACTCTCTAAATAAAAAGCCGGACACGAGGGGCCTCATCATTTTCTAACAAGTTCCTAACAGTTTTACCCGATGGTTTCCGTTTCATTCATCCCATTAGAGATTGGACCGGCTCTGGTTAGAGTTTGACTAAATAATGAAATTATGATGAAAGGCATGTTTCGTGCAACCATATCAGTTTCTATATTTGAGGAGTCTGGCCGGGCAAATTTTGTTGGGTGATTTTGTTTGCCGTAGGGCTTTGAGACCTGATGACCATGGAAGATAGATAATGCTGGAAGAAACAGTTTTTTATATATGCATCGGAATGATATTTCTTTTTGCCTTCGTCAATGGATTTCACGACGGTGGTAATGTCATCGCTTCGATAATCTGTTCGAGATCTTTGCGTCCCATGCGGGCATTGGCGCTTGCCTGTCTGGGTGAGTTGTTGGGCCCCCTGCTTTTGGGGACTGCGGTTGCGGTCACGATGTCGTCCAACATACTCAAGCCTGAATTACTGGAGACTCTTCCCAGCATCAGCCTTTACATACTGGTTGGCTCGGCGGTTGGTTCGGCCATTATGTGGAAATTGCCGACTTGGTATCTGGGGGTTCCATCGAGTGGGTCGCATGCGCTTCTAGGCGGCATGGTGGGGGCTGGAGTAATCTCGCTTGGCGAAAATTCGGTCTCACTGGACAAGGTCCTCATGACCGTGGTAATCCCGATGCTGACATCCCCGTTGATCGGGATTGTACTTGGATACATCATCTTCTCCATGATCAGGGGAGCCTTCCGTTCTTCCCATAGAGGAGTGGGGCGTTTGTTTGCAGGTTTACAGAGGCCCACGCTAATTTTTCTGGCAGCCACACATGGGTCTAATGACGCCCAGAAGTCAATGGGCCTGATCTCGATTGCGCTTGCTGCAGGCTCAGGCGAGATGCACGGCCACTTACCACTCCCTTTCTGGGCTGTCCTAGGGTGTGCCATAGCAATATCCTCGGGATTGGCATTCGGCGGATGGAGAATAGTCAAGACCGTAGGATTCGGGATTTGTCGAATGGAGCCTGTCCATTCGTTTGCTTCACAACTCGCTTCTACAAGTGTTATTCTGTCGGCGTCAGTGGTGGGTTTTCCGGTCAGCACCACTCAGATAATAGCCTCGTCCGTCATGGGCGTAGGCGCCTCTAGGAGATTGAGTGGGGTTCGGTGGTCCGCAGCCGCAAATATCGCATATGCGTGGTTCCTGACGTTTCCTGTGTGCGCATTACTCGGAGCGGGGCTGTGTTGGGGGCTGAACAGGCTTTCAATAATGTTGTAAAGGATCATCAATGACTTTCTGGAAAATATTTGGACACAAGAGAGAAGTTGATTTTTACGAACTGCTCCTGGCTCAGGCGGAAAAAACTTTGGCCGGTTGCCAGGGGCTAGTCGAGTTTTTATCGGGCAACGGTAGCCCGGAAGAGATCAAAAAGCTGGAGCAGGAAGCTGATGATATCAGAAGGATACTGATAGATGAACTCAACCAGACATTCCTGACCCCGATGGACAGGGAGGACATTTTTTCGTTATCCCGAGCAATAGACGATGTTATCGACCACGCCCAGAATACCGTCAAAGAAATGCAGACTTTTGGAGTCGCCGCCAACCCGTTTTTGATCAAGATGTCAGAATTGCTATGCAAGGGGGCGGAGAACCTGGTTAACGCCATCAAACATCTGAAAAAGAATCCGAACGTGGCTGTTGAATATGCGGTGAGGGCAAAGAGGGTTGAGAACAAAATGAATGACACGTTCCTTGCTGCGCTCAAGGAGCTTTTCCTGGGGGATGAGCCACGTATGATGTTTGCTTACCGGGAAATTTACCGGCACTTCAATCGCAGCGCAGACCGGGTTGATGAAGCTGCAAACATCATAAGCGACATAGTTGTCAAAATGTTCTGATGCGGATTTCTGTTTGGCTTTACCTGGCTATCATTATTCTGATCATGTCACCACTGTTTTCCAGATGGTCGGCTATGTCTCCTGTCGTTTCCACAAGACGGATCATGAGGAAGAAAGTCTTCGGAGGCATATCCTCGTCCGCGCACAATCTTATGAACATTGTTTTTTCAAGGTCGTCTGACTCTTTCTCCCTGAACCTTATTTCCCTTATGATATCTTTGACTGCCTGTCTGTCTGACTCCATGCGGGTCTGGAAATAGGTGTGAGCCCTTAACACCATTTCCGGCAGGAATCCGAGGTAATCGCCAACCTCCCTGACCAGAACCATGTAGTCCTTCTGGATATCCTCAGGAATTGAAAGTTTGTAATATGACATCCAGTACAAGGCATTCTTGATGCAATCCACCACCTTGTCAGCTTCACGAAGAAAGCTGAAAAAGACAGATTTTTCTACCGGCATCAAAATGGAAGGCGGCAAATGAGAACGAACATTCCTTTTGATCTTGTCAGCATCGGCTTCAATATCACGAATTTCTTCTTTCAATAGTTCGAATTGATCCGATTCACCTTTGAAATAGGCTTCAACGGCCCTGACAAACACAGGACCGCACATGGCCACTTTAAGCGAGTGTTTGAGCGTGTTTTCGAAAGGGGAACGCTTGATCATGTTTATGAGAGGATTCCGCATTAGTAACCTGCCTAAATCAGTATATTGCCGAGAGAATCGAGAAAATGACTGCACATGTGACCGCGGCTACGGGCACCGTGATTATCCAGTACAACATGATCTTCCACAGGACTCCGAGGTCCAGAGCCTGAAGTCCTCTTGCCAGTCCGACACCAACATAGGCGCCTATGGCGGCGTGCGTCGTCGAAACAGGAAGCCCCAACATTGAGGCGATGAGTATCATGGTCGCTGCCGAAAATTCCACAACGAACCCTCGAATACTAGTGAGTTCAGTTATCTTGGAGCCAACCGTCTCTATGACCCGATAACCCCAAGTACAAATTCCTACACAAATCATAAAGCCGCCAAATCCCAGCATCCACACCGGAACAGGTGACGATTCAGCAACCGATCCGGTCGAATAAATGAAATATATGCCAGCTAGAGGCCCCATAGCGTTGGCCACATCGTTTGCGCCATTACCGAATGCTACGTAGCATGAGGTCATGACCTGCAAATACCTGAAAATATCCTCGGCTACACCCATCTTGTAATCGGAAAAAAATTTCCGCAATATTATTGAGCAAGCAACGTAAACCCCTACACCCACTGCCACAGAAGCCATCAATGAATGGACGCTGCTGAATTCGAGTTTCCGGCTTAGTGGCGTGTCCAGAAAAAGGGCCAATGTCATAATGAAAATTGTTGCGGCTATCAACATTGGGGTAGTTTTGAGGGCGCCATGGACCGTGTCCATGCGCGAAAGCACCAATTTATCAATCAGTCCGAAAATCAGAAACGAACATATGGCGCTTAATACCGGCGACAGCACCCACGACATCACTATGTATATTACCTGTGACCAGTTAACTGCCGACGCCCCTCCACTCACCAACCCGAAACCTATCATGGCTCCAACGATCGAGTGAGTGGTGGAAACTGGCAGATTCTGGTATGTGGCCAGGCAGACCCATAGAGAAGCTGACAAAAGCGCAGACAACAATCCAAGCATTATTATTCTGGGATCACCAATGACCTGCGAATCAATTATGCCTTTCCGGATTGTTTGAGCTACATGAGAACCTACGAGAGTAGCGCCGAGGAAGGTAAGAATTGTGGCAATGAATAAAGCCTGACGCAGTGTTATAGCTCGCGCCCCAACAGCGGAAGCCATTGAGTTGGCCACATCGTTTGCGCCGATGTTCCACGCCATGTAGGCGCCCGCTAAAACGCTAATAACGATTATTGAGGTTTCTACGTACACTTGACCTGTTTATTCTTTCCTTCGGAACTCGAGATAGGAGATTCTACTACATATGGCCACGTATCGAAACAGATCTTCTTTTCGTTTGGAGTATTTGCAATATGGGAAAATAGCTGATGGACGGATTCTGGAATAGGGCCTACCTTCCTCTGTGACATATTGATCCCGTGAGAAACAGGTGTGAAAAGATCAAAATGTCCATTAGACCAGGCTTTATCAATATAGAAATTTCAGTTCACGAATCCAGATCGTTCAACTCATCATTTTCCAAAATTCTTAACATTTTCCGGTGAAAAGTATTGCGGCTCATTCCAAGGCTTTTTGCCGCTCTCAATTTGTTGCCTCTGCTGCGTTCAAGAACCTTTATAATCAGCCGTTTTTCAATTTCACCCATGATCAACGGGTGTATCCCGTCTATGTTGTTGTCAACAAGATACTCGATCAAGGAATCCAGTGATTCTGATATGTTAGACTGCATCCTTATATGCGTTTGACCGTTGAAGCCAGACTGGAGCGAATCTTCACCGGATGCCGTGATGTCCGTATCATCAGATTTCATGAAATGGTTTGCTTTCCAAAAAACTTTTTTATCAACTCAATGATGGCTACAGGATCTAACTGCCGGAACACTTCAAATCTGAAATCAGTCCCGTTAGGAAACCCCTTGGAGTACCACCCTAAGTGTTTACGCATACGTCTAACACCAACTGTGGCCCCGAACGTCTGGATTTGGTCCAAAAAATGCTGCTGTATAGTATCAGAAAGAGGAGCGTCAACCAAGGGTTTTTCCTCATTACCGAGTGCCAGGAGAATCATTTTTGGAAGCCATGGTTTCCCCAGTGCGCCTCTTCCAATCATTACACCGTCGCACCCAGATGAAGCCAAGAGATCGAGGGCATCCTGAGTTCGGTTTACGCCACCGTTAGCTATTACTGGAATGGATGAGCGGTTTTTTATCTCGGCGATCAACTCGGCTGATACTGATCCGGAATGACCTGCTGATTTTGAGCGCCCGTGAACAATGATGGCGTCTACCCCCTCCTGCTCGGCAATTCCTGCAAGTTGTGGGGCTGTGAAATTTTTTTCGTCCCAACCGAGTCGCATCTTAATGGTCAAGGGAATGGAAATTGACTTTCTTACCGACCTGATTATTTTTTGGGCAAGATCAACATCCTTCATCAGAGCAGCCCCGGACCCTGATCCTACAACCTTTCTAGCAGGGCAGCCCATGTTTATGTCTATAGCTGAGGCTCCATAACCATGGAGAAGCGCTGCGGCATCTGACATAGTTTTAGGATCACGTCCCACGATCTGAAAGAAAGTCGGGACCTGGTGTCCCTGAAGGTTGGCGGTTTCAAGCGCTTTTCGGGATTTGAGGGCAGCGTGAGCGCTGATCATCTCTGTCCACAGTCCCGAAACCCCAAAATGCTGAACTATACGTCGGAAAGGCGCGTCTGTTATTCCGGCCATCGGCGCAAGAACAACATTACCTTTCAAATCCAGATCAGCTATTCTCATTTTTTGACTTATGACCCTGACCGGATCTCAATGGATAGACTTTCTGTTTGGCGCGCGTAACAGCGAGTGACCCTTCAGGAACATCTTTTGTTATGGTGCTTCCCGCTCCGATCACACATCCCTCACCAATGGTCACCGGGGCCACAAACTGGACGTCTGATCCCACAAAACAGTTGTCACTGATCACAGTCCGATGTTTTTTCTTGCCGTCGTAATTGCACGTAATGGTTCCGCAGCCGATGTTGACATCACGGCCTATTTCACTGTCGCCAAGATATGTAAGGTGTGAAGCCTTGCTCCCATCACCCAAAATGGTTTTCTTAACCTCTACAAAGTTGCCCACCTTGCAGTTCCGGCCTATACTGGCTTCAGGTCTCAGGTGAGCCATAGGCCCTACCGACGCGCCAGACGCCACCAATGACTGATTAAGTCTGGAGCAGGAGAGTATCCTGGAATTGTCAGCTATCTCACAATCAGAAATGAATGTGTTTGGTTCAATATTACAGCCTTCACCTATGACAGTTGCCCCCGTGATTACCGCGCCAGGCCAGATTACTGTATCCAGTCCTATCCTCACACTCCAGTCTATGTAAGTTGCAGACGGGTCTATGATCGTCACTCCGTTAAACATGTGCATGTCTGAGATTCGTTCGTAAATCTTCCTGGAGACAAAAGCCAGGTCAGCCCTTGAATTAATTCCCGAGGCTTCAGAAAAATCATCTATACAGTATCCGTTAACTGCTTCTCCATCGTTGTTGGCTTCCTGTATTATGTCGGTCAGATAATATTCGTTTTGGGCATTGTTCGGTTTGAGTCGTTTCAACAATTCAAACAGAAGTCCGGATTCCACCAGGTAAACCCCTGCGTTTATTTCGTTTATGCTTCGTTGAGTCTCGTCAGCGTCCTTTTCTTCGACTATCCTTTCGACCAGCCCGTCATCAGTCCTGATTATCCTGCCGTACCCGCGAGGAATGCCGACAGATGCAGTCATTACGGTTAACCGACTTTGTCTTTCTTCATGATATTGAATGAACGATTTCAGTGTCGAGCTTTTAACAAGTGGAATGTCCCCGCAGAGGATCAAGATATGCCCCGAGAAATCAACCATGGAATTTCGCGCTGACTCAACGGCATGCCCAGTGCCTAACTGAGGCTCCTGAAGCTGAAAATCCAGTCCCTGACCTTCCAGAATTTCTTTTACCTTGTCAGCCTGATGTCCCACGACAAGGCAAATTTTCTGAATGCCCACATCCCTGGCGGAATCCAGAACATAGGATATCATGGGTCTTCCCGCTATTTCGTGAAGAACCTTGCATCGATTGGACTTCATCCTGGTCCCCTTGCCCGCCGCCAGTACAATTGCCGCATAGTCAGTCATGTTTCTTACCCGGACCTTCAATAGAATAATCGTTGAATAGTTATACTTAACGTAATAGGCTGTCAAGCGTAGGTTTCCCGTATTGCAGCGTCGGGAAATACCCTGATTTGCCAATGTTTTTTCAGGAGGTTACAGCCTGTTGCAGCGTAAATACAAAATTGGAGTAATGGGTTCGGCTCGTGAAAGTGAAGATTCGGAAACCGGCCGCAAGGCATTTATCATCGGCCGACAGATAGCTGATAATGGAGGCATTCTACTGACAGGCGGTTGTCCGGGGCTTCCCCACAGCGCGGTTCTTGGAGCACGCGAGTCTGGAGGTATGACAATAGCCATTTCACCTGCGATGAACCTTCTCTCGCATTCACAGGATTTTGGCTATCCAGTTGACAGCGAAACCATTATCTTCACCGGAATGGGTAACAAGGGCAGGAATGTCATCCTGGTCAGGAGTTGCGATGCCTGCATCTTTGTTGCAGGCGGTATGGGAACATTAAACGAATTCACAATTGCATTTGACGATCTTTCGAATGACAACGTGATGGGAATCCTCACTGGCGCCGGAGGTTTGTCTGACAAATATATGGAGATCATACAAAAGACCGGCAAGACTACCAAAGCCACGATCGTTTCAGACGCTGACCCCTATTCCCTGGTGAAAAACATAATGGATACGCTAGCAAGACTTAGCGCTCACATGAACACATGCTGACCCATGACCTTCCTCACGACCATTTTCTGCTGGACAGGCTCATCCGAGAGGTAAGCCTGATCCCTATAGACCGCCGAGTTCCCGGGCAGGATTCGGGAATCCATGAATCGGGAGTTCTTACCGGTAATAGGCGGGTCAGCCTCCGCATGAATATCCCACCTGGATATCTGGCCCCTTTCAACACTATGGCGCTTGAAGTCGAGAATCTGTCCGAGGGTACCGCTTTGGTGGGGCTGAACATGCAACACCGCACGGACCCGACCCAACCCGATTCAACTAACATTTCGTTTACCGGAGGCAGGGAGCCGGTCGATACAGCCCAGAGAAAGACCCTTCTGTTTCCCTTCGAAAGTTTTGGATTCTACGGAAAACATACTGACTGGGCCAGTGTTCTAAATCTCGAAATCTTCGCGTGCAGAGACAAGGACCAGGTAACTGATAAGCCACTCAAGATTAAGTTTATCTCTTTGTCCGGACAACTGGTTGAAAGACCTCCTGGCCCACGACTTCAACTCACAGGCCTACAGCATGTTTTGAAGAGCCAAATCGGCGCCCTGATCGAAGACGGTGGCGGCGAATGTTTCATGAACAGCTTCTTCAAGACTTCAGGTTCACCAGATCGGACTATTCCATTCAGCCGATCAGACAAGAGCTTAGGTATCCCATCGCCTGTGCCATATCCTGCTTCTAGCGCCGACGAAATTCTGGACGGTTTAGTGATGGGTGAGCAACTGTCCGGCAAAATTGACTGGAAGTATAGTCCGTCTGGTGCCCATGAATGGACTCATTTTCTCAACAGGCATCATTTCCTCAGGAAAGTTGCCCTTCAGGCGTCGGGGAAAGACGGATGCAGGCATGCGGACTTCCTCCTACGAACCATCGAGGACTGGATATCGTTGAATCCTGCTCCCGTGGGTTCGAACGGTGGAGCCGGGGTTACGTGGGAAACTCTTACTGCGGCATGGCGATTAAGGGAATGGTTCTGGATAGCCGGCCTGTGTTGGCCCCTTCCCTGGTTTCCCCGGAATACCAGGCTTAAGATGTTGTGTTCCATCTGGGAGCACGCCCGTAGCCTTATGGACCATCAGGGACATCCCAATAACTGGCTAATTGTCGAATCAGGCGCCCTAGCAGTAGCCGGTCTTCTGTTCCCCGAGTTCGCCGAGGCAAAAACCTGGTTCCAGACGGGTTCCGAAAGGATTTATGATCAGCTCGAAAAACAGTTTTTTTGCGATGGGGCACATTTTGAACTTTCTCCGCTTTATCATTCCATCTGTTTAAACTCATTGGTTGAATTCAGTTCCGTGGCTAGATTCTGCAGGATCAAGGTTCATGAAAGGCTTGATTCAACAATTCGCAGAGCTTTGGCCTTTCTTGCTGCCCTCAAGCGCCCAAACGGGACTTGGCCCTCAATTAACGATTCCGGAAGTTGTATGGCCGATTTTTCAGGCATTTTTTCCTGGGCCCAAGAATTTGTGGGAAACATTGAACCCGAAAAAGACCTGAGGTCACTCAATACAGACATTTTGCAACCGGGACTGGAGCATTATCCTGACAGTGGTTTCGTTATGATGAGGTCATCAGAGACCGGGGTAGACAACGCCCTGGTTTTCAGGGCAGGACCGGCCGGGGCAGCTCATGTGCATGGTGACACTCTCAGTCTGGATGTCACTTTTAATGGTCATCCAGGCCTTGTAGATCCTGGAATTACAGAATACGCTCCCGGGCCGCTTTCCGAATATTATAGATCTGCCGGGTCACACAATGTAGTTCTGCTTGATAGCACACCGCCGGAAAGGGCAGGATTAAACTTCCAAATCCGAATAGCTCCAGCAGGAGAAACCCTCCGGGTAGATCAATCCCCTGAATTGATGGTTGCCACAGGAATCAATACCCTCACCAGACCAGACCAGACCTACAACATCAAGATTTTCAGATCCGTAATTTTCGTGAAGGGTATGTTCTGGATTATCAGGGACTTTATCAGTGGACATGGAACTCACACTATATCGACCCTCTGGAAATGTTATCCATCTGATGTCAGCCTGTCTAAATCGAACATGGTAGCGTCTGTGGCAAACGATGACGGGCTGGATTTCAGAATCGTCCCAATCGGGCCAGGAGACGGGTTGTCTTGCAACGTGGCGGTCGGAGAGGTATTTCCTGCTAGGGGTTGGGTTTCCATAAACGGAAAGGATTGCCCGGCGCCTTTGATTGAATATATCCTGAATTGCGAACTCCCCAAATATCTTCACTGGGGGTTGTTTCCCGCAAGCTCCGCCACATCTCTTCCAACAGGAATGGATTTTAGAAAAATGGAAGACGGATCCGACAGGATAGTCTTCAGATTTGCCCACAGGAATGACTGGACCCTTAAAATAGGTCAAATTGAGACTGTTTTCCATCGCAAAGACGGACGTGGCCTTCTTGACCTGGTAACCTTAACTGTTTAGATAATCTCAGAACGTGATTTTTTTAATTCAGGCGCCAAACCATTCTGTTGTTCAGCTCAGGCCCGAAATGCCTACCATTCCCAGAACCAAAATAAATAAACCTGCAAACAACATTATCAGTAGTATAACAGGAGCAAGAGCGGCCAGAACCGCCCTTCCATAACTCACGTCGCCTGTCACCTTTATGCCCACTACCGTTATCCATAAGCTCCAAATGGACGCTATGAGCCAACCTACGAAAGGCACGACGTAAAAGATGTTGGGGCTAGCCGAATAGGCCACAATTCTCAGGGTTGTCGGAAATTTTTCTTTGGCGGCTCCAAACAGCATCATGCTCAGGTGTAACACCAGCGCTCCAAGGTATAATTCCATGAAAATGAGTAATGGTAGGGCGACTATGGATGATATTGACATCTTCCGAATGAAATTGCCGTGAGTCATCACGGGTGATTCAACGAATGTCTCTGATATGAGCCCAAGAATGGCGCCAGAAACCCCGAGGATAAGGCAGTAGAATATTGGTAGCCACTGGCCGCCGTCTCTGGGCATACCTCTGAAAAAATCCGATGGCTGGAGCAGGGTCTGGTTTATGGTAAGGAACAGTCCTCGAAAAAAGCCGTGTGACACTTCATCTTCCCACGGCGACTCTGATTTTGAGCTATTTTGGTAAACATTTCCTGTGACGCCTTCGACCTGACCAGAGCCTGGTGTGAGCGACCCCGTCAGATCGTCGACTGAAGTGGAACTGCCCTCGGACAACTTATCATTGCAGAACGTGCAATGGGGCCCCCCTTCACCTTCAACCATTTCATGACCGCATTTTGGGCAATTCACTTGAAGCTCCTGAAGTTACGGAATGGTTCCTGTTCATGTCGCAGGATTCCTGTTGCGCCGGATCAAATCAAAATACATCAGCCGAAAACGAATAAATTTCGGCGTCAGGCTCTTTCCATGCTTCCGGTAGCAGACCGGCCTTTCGACAGGTTTCCCTGAGGAATGTTTCCACATCCCAGTTTCTCTCTGAAGCCACCTGAGGAAGAAGTAATCCCGATCGTGACCCCTTTCTTATCAGAAGACCGTGCAAACCGACCTTGATGTCTGAAACATCCTTTACCAGCTCAAAAGGTGTCAGGACCGAGACCTCAAAATCCAGGAACTTTAGTTCATCAGGGTTTACGGGCCTGAACCTTGGATCCTGGGAACAGGCCGCCTGGGCCATTTCCTGGACCGTAAGGTAAAGAGGCCTTGAAGCCTGAAGCGCTCCAATACAGCCCCTGAGCATTCCTCTTTTGTAGAGTGTTACAAATGCGCCACGCTTTTCCTTGAGCCCCTGAAGTGTAGAATCTATTTTAGACGGTTTCTTTCCGTGGCTGACTTCACCCACCGTTTTTTTGACGATTTCCAGTAGTTCCTTCTTTTCTTCGGCCGTCAGGCCCAAATCAACACCAACTCTTTTTTCATCAGTATTCATTATTTGCTCCATTTTGGCCGGAAGACCGCCTAATTTGAAGGTCTACGGAAAAAGTGGCATACCCATCAGACCCTCTGTCTCATCAATTCCACACATTATGTTCATGTTCTGAACGGCCGCCCCTGAAGCGCCTTTGACCAGATTGTCAATGGCTACCGTAATTATTACCGTTTCCGTTCTGTCATCTACCTCAAGGGCTATATGACACTGGTTCGAACCCCGCACTTTCACTGTATCAGGCTGTGTCCCAGCCTCAAGGATTCGAATGAAAGGTTCAGCCCCATAATGGGATCGGTAAATCTCTCTCAGGTCTTTGGCGCTAACATTTGATTTTTGCCGAAGATATATCGTGCTGACCATTCCCCTGGACACAGGTATCAAATGGGGGGTGAACCTCACCAAAATGTTTCTTTCGGCAATTTCCGAGAGTTCCTGTTCCATCTCGGGAATATGCCTGTGCCGGGTCACCCCGTATGGTTTGAACCCCTCACCGGACTCGCAGAAGCTTGTGTTGAGTTTCGCGCCTCTTCCGGCGCCGGAGATCCCGGATTTGGCGTCAACTATGGGCACAGAGACATCGACAACATCACTTTTCAGCAGGGGCGCCAGTCCCAATATTACCGTGGTGGGATAACAACCTGGGTTCGCAATCAATTTAGCATTCCGTATCAGGCGTCTCTTGATCTCTGGTAATCCATAGACTGCAATTTTGAGCAGTTCGGGATCAGCGTGAGCGCCATACCATTCCTGATAAGTTTCCAGGTTGGTCAGACGGCAATCGGCGGATAAATCGATCACCTTCACACTTCTGTCCAGCAAGGGCCTTATTACATTAAATGATTCACCGTGCGGCAAAGCCAGGAACGCAAAGTCGGACTTGCACTCGCGAATTGCCTCTTCAATCGATCTTATGGGAAAATCGGCGTCACCGGAAATGAACGGGAATAGTGATGACGCCATTGAACCGGCCCACTGCCGTGAGGTGGCTTCCTCAATCCTGACCAGCGGATGGCTGCTCAACAATCGGATCAATTCAATTCCGGTGTATCCAGTAGCCCCAAAAATTGTGACAGTCTTCATGTCGATCCTCTAAATTCCTCTAGGCTTCCCTGCGATAGTTCGGGGCCTCCTTGGTGATCACCACATCGTGAACATGAGACTCTTTAAGGCCCGCTGCCGTCACCTTGACAAACTTGGCGTTCTTTCTGAGTTCGGCGAGGTTATGTGCGCCGAGGTATCCCATTCCCGCCTTGAGCCCTCCCATGAGCTGATTGACCGAATCCGCCACCGGCCCCTTGGCCGGAACCATTCCCACAATGCCTTCCGGAACAAGCTTGTGTTCTGCCAGAACATCCTGCTGACCATAGCGGTCTTTGGAACCTTCCCGCATCGCCTCCAGAGATCCCATGCCGCGGTAGGACTTGTATGATCTGCCCTGGTAAAGGACCATCTCGCCAGGACTCTCGTCCGTTCCGGCAAAGAGCCCTCCCATCATCACGGTGTGAGCCCCTGCGGCAAGCGCCTTGGTTACATCTCCGGAATATTTAACACCTCCATCGGCAATTATCGGGATTCCGAGTTTGGAGGCAGCCTCAGCGCAATTCATTATGGCTGATATCTGGGGAACCCCCACTCCAGCCACTATACGGGTAGTGCATATCGAACCAGGCCCAACCCCAACCTTGACACCGTCCGCCCCGGCGGCCGCAAGATCCTCTACAGCCTCCGCAGTTGCAACGTTACCGCCTATCACCTGAACGTTCCTGTAATTTTTCTTTATTTCGCGGATAGTATCCAAGACGTTTTTAGAATGCCCGTGAGATGTGTCAACCACTATTACGTCAGCGCCTCTCTTCAACAAGGCGTCCACACGGGCCTCCCTATCCGGGCCTACTCCAACTGCCGCTCCAACGCGTAAACGTCCGAGTTCGTCCTTCGCAGAATTAGGATATGTAATCGCCTTCTGGATGTCTTTTATGGTGATGAGACCCTTGACACGGTAATCCTGATCGACCACTATCAGTTTTTCAATTCTGTGTTTGTGGAGTAAAGCTTTGGATTCTTCGATTCCGATCCCTTCATCCACTGTGATCAGATCTTCCTTGGTCATGACCTGTTCGACCCTAAGGTCAATATCTTCGACAAAACGCAGATCGCGATTGGTCAGGATTCCTTTGAGGTAGCCATTTACGGTCACCGGTACCCCGGAAATCCTGTATTTCTTCATTATCTGGAGAGCGTCGGATATCTTCTGGTCAGGATTGATGGTCACAGGATCCACAATCATTCCTGATTCAGAACGCTTGACCCTGTCAACCTCACGAACCTGCTCCTTGATCCCCAAATTACGATGGATTATTCCTATACCGCCCTGACGGGCAAGGCTAATTGCCATGGCCGATTCAGTGACCGTGTCCATCGCTGAACTCACAAGGGGGATGTTCAGGGTAATGGCCTCGGTCAGTTTGGTCTGGACGTCTACGCCCGATGGCAATAACTCAGAATACTGAGGAACCAGAAATACGTCATCAAAAGTTAGGGATTCCGTCACCGTCATGTCATAAACTCCATTCTGCTAAAATAACTCCTTAGAATTCTCCCGAAATCCTTGCATGCAGGCAGCCATCGTTACCTCATCGAATTTGTAACCTATATTTAAAACCCGCCCACAAAAGTTTCGGTAGCCAAGCCTTTCCTGAAATTATTACCACCCATTATCTGATTTCCGGCGATGCCGACAGTTCAGCCCTTTTATAAATCTTCGAAAAAGAGGTTGACGCTGATTCAAGAACTACGTCCAGAAAGCTATTCCACTTCTTTTTGGGATATTCAAGTTGAGGATCGCCTTTAACCCCGGCAAGTTCTGCGGCGATCTGAACAGCGTCATAAAAATTGCCTATATTATCTACCAGGCCGTATTCCTTGGCCTTTTCCCCAGAGAAAAATCGACCGTCAGATATTTCCCGGAGTTTTTCTATTTCTATTTTGTCCTTGCGGGCCAAAGCCACATCGCTGATGAACTGATTGTGAATCTCTACTGCAAACTCTTCCAGGATCAGTTTCTCTGCATCTGTAAGTGGCTTCATCCCCGAGCCAATGTCCTTGTATTTTCCGGCCTTGACTATGTTTACCCCTACACCCACCTTCTCGGCCAATTTATGAATGTCGGCCAGCATCATTATGACTCCGATGCTGCCCGTTATAGTGCCACGAGAACACACTACCCTGCTGGCATTTGAGGCTATGTAAAATGCCGCTGAAGCCCCCACCGTTTCAATGGAAGCAACAACCGGCTTCTTCTTTTTGACCCGCTCGATCTCCCTGTAAATCTCCTGTGCCGGGGCCACTGCCCCTCCAGGGGAGTTTATCCTTAACACTATGGCCTTTATGGACGACTTCTTCTGGAATTTTCTCAAGTCCTTGAGGATCTCGTCCGAAGTCATTATGGGGCCTTCGATCGGAATCACACCTATTTTCGATGTATAATCGAGAGATTCCATGAAACCTGAGCCAGTTTCCTCGGTTTCAAAAAATCTTGACAGCCCGACAGCTAACGCCACAAAAAGCGCCATCAAAATTATAAGAAACAATATGGAAACCCCGAGGCGGTTTTTTTTCATAAATTCTCACCTTAAGAGCAAATTTTCATTTCATCATGCGCAACCGGTTTGGTTAAACCAGACAGGTTAGCAAAACCTGGATTTATTTTCAAGATCGACTTCGGGGAGTTAAAAATTTCCTGGTCTTTAAAACGCTGGCAACGAAAAAAATTAAGGCAGCGCCCGTATCTTGAGCATGAGGTCATTATTCATTTGCATGACCATGTTGGCCTGTTCGATGCCAAGACCGGCCCCAAGTAAAACATTATGAGCCTTTTCCCGGGTAATGAGATCGCGCGGTGAATGGGAATCCGTATCAATGGACATAAGGGCGCCCATTTTCATTGCCAGTTTTGCCACATGGCCATTGGTCAGTGAGTGGCCGCCACGTGATGTTATTTCAAGCCTGACACCGTTGTCTGCGGCAAGCCTGGCGTCATGTTCGGATATCAAACCCGGGTGCGCCAGAATGTCAGCTTTGGCATGGATGGCGGCCTGGTTGGTTCCCGGACACACCGGCTCAACTATGGTTTCACCGTGAACTACCACTATCAGAGCGCCCAACCTTCTAGCCTCGGTTACCAGGCGCCCGATTTGCTCGGGTGGCGCGTGCGTTATCTCTACACCGGGAATGACCATGCATTCCTGGTAACGATTGAGATCACCGGCGACCCTAACGATATTTTCTATGACATGGGCCAGATTGGAACCATCAACGTGGTCAGTTAGCCCTATCGCCCTGTATCCCTGACATACGGCACGGCGAACCAGTTCACTTGGGATGAGTTCACCATCGCTGAAAAGAGTGTGGGTGTGAAAATCAATCAATGCGGACCTCCGTGATTCAATGGTTTCAGCAGCGTCCAATGGAATCAGGATTCAGAAAACCCTTTTATCAGGTGTTTACTGCTCGGTGATGGCTCCGAAGACAAAAAAGGCTTTTCTTGACCGGCAGAGTACCTTACAATTCAAATAAATGATACTAGCTGATGACAGAGTTTGCCATATATTTTGATGTTAATCACCGAGTCGCAGATTGGTTGCTGAATCTGCAGAGATGTTTACAGTGAGACGTTTCTTTCCCTATTTCGGAATAGTGCTTTTTGAGTTCTGGGTAATTTTGGGCGCCCCTAATTTCGTATTGCATTGCGCTTTGGGCCACGCCTTTGAAGGGGTTGACGTCATCTCCGGCATACTTGAATCTCCCCAGTTTAAGGGTAGGGAACCATTAGCAAAACTGACACTTGCTTCCGAATTGCTCAAAGAGAATAAACTCTCAAGAACGGACAGTTCATATATTTTACTCGACTGGGTAGATCAATACCTGAGAGAACCTGCCGATCCGCTGGAGAGGCTAAAGCGATGGTCTGATTTCAACGGTAATGACAAATTCAGCGTAATAAAGGTCCCGAGAGACTATCTTAATCGTGTCCTTCTGGCTGAATACCTGGCAAAACAAGCGAATTTCGCCAGGGCTCCCGCCCACAAGAAATTGGAAATCCTTCGCAAACTCCGAAAGAAAAACCTTGTTGAGTGGTCCGTGGCCCTTTCCTACGAAAATCTAATTGCCGGGTCGATCCTTTACGGGGCGAAAATTTCCGATATTGATGGACCCATGGAATCCTTGACCGCATTAAAGAAACTGCGGGAAGAAAACCTTATAGGCAATCATTACAAGGTGATGGCAGAAGGATTACTCGCAGCGGAAGCTTTGTCAAGGGATGCAGACTATGAGAAAGGGTCTCCTCTGGAGCGTCTGATCAAACTAAGGGAATTGGAACGTAAGGGATTAATCGGCGCTCAAACCAGGAAGGAGCTTGAAAAACTTTCTGCGTGGAGGCTGGTTACAAACGATCCGGGATTCCTCAAACTTGAGCCCTCCCAAAAGAAATTGAAGCTTTCCAGACTCAAGAATGACGGACTCATAACTGCGTCTACAACATCCGATTTAAACTCCATTTTTAAAGTTGCTTCCGTGTCCCCATCCCAGGAGCAGAAGCCGTCACCAATACCGCCATCCGGACTTCAGGAAAAACAATAAACTAATAGAAGGTTTTTGTTTCTGTTTGTGTTATTAAAACCATAATGGGCATGTTTTGTCATCAGGCTGTTTCAGAATTGCTCTCAGCGTCGTTGTCAAATCAGACAGTCCTGGATACTTGCTGTAAAACCTGTATTTGAAAGGATGTAGCCGTGTGCGGAATAGCCGGTTTCGTAAGTAACAACATCTGGAAGACGGGTTCGGACACAAAGTGGGTCGATGAATTACTGGCTGACTTCGAAAGTTGCAGTGTCAACTCCAAGTCACTGGAACAACTAGCCAGGCCTATTGATGTTCTTACATGGCGATTCGAAGACCTGATGTCATTTGACCTGCATTTCGAACTTGTTCAGAGTGAGGTTTTCAGGAACAAACTTGAAAGAATGGCCCTTGCTCTTGAAAAGATTCTCGAAACGGTCGCGGAAATCGGCGCACGGTCAGACCTTCTAGACGTTGCCGACAAGATATCGCAGGACGCCAGGGATTGCCTTTGGCAAATCAGGTATGAGGCGCTGGGTAACGTGGAGAGAGCCAAAGCGCTTCTTGAGCGTTCATTCGAGGATACCGGGTCGATCAGGGCCCAGAGATTCGTCTCATGGTCAATAGAGAGGGTTCTGGAAAACATTGACCGACTTGAGGTCCGCGGAAGGGACTCAGCAGGCATATCGGTTCAGCTTCTGATTCCGCAAAAAAATCTGGCGTCTGGCATTTTCCCGGCCCATCAAAATTTTTCGATGCTGCTTGAGAAGGTCGAAGACGGTGTAAAAAGTTCGGTTCATACCGTAGAGCTTCCTGGAGACAGGTTGATAGTGACCTTCATCTACAAGATCGCCAACCTCGTTGGCCGCCTCGGTGACAATACTGCCGGTATCAGAAAGGCCATCAGGTCAGACAAACTGCTTTGGTCAACGGCTACGCTGATCGAGCAGGTAAACATTCTTGCGCATACACGTTGGGCTTCTAACGGTATAATCAGTCTATCCAACTGCCATCCTACCGATGGGAAACTGTTTGAGACGGAACATCAGGATACCCTATCAGACCGACTGGCCCTGTTTGTGTTGAACGGGGATGTTGACAATTATGGCGAACTCGTGGAATCGCATGTTCTTGCCAATGGCTTTTCCATTGACCCAACAATTACGACTGACGCCAAAATCCTGCCAGTGTTCTACCGATTGGGCACTAACCCCGAAGAACGGCCTGAAAAACGTTTTGCGGATCTCATGAATAGCTGCGTGGGATCTCTGGCCGTCGTGATGCAGCATCCGTTTTTCCCGACCCATTTATTTCTAGCGCAGAAGGGCAGTGGTCAGAGTCTGTTCGTTGGAAAAATCAGGGACGGCTTCCTTGTGGCCTCGGAGGTCTATGGCCTGGCCTCTCTCACACGCAGGTGCTACAGCCTTGTAGGCGCAGAAAAAGGCGGATCAGAGGTCGTGATCTGTTCCGACAGGGGAACGGAGGAACTGGCAGCCAGATACCTGTCTGACGGAGATAACCTTAACATTAATCCCGAGCCTATTTACATCCATTCCCGAGACATATATCGAGGAAACTTTGACTATTATTTTGAAAAGGAAATTCACGAGGCTCCGTCCAGCATAATAAAGACAATCAAAAATAAATACAAAAAGATAGATGAAGCCATAGAATTTGTCACCAGCGGCGCAGGATCTCTCGGTCCCCTGGTTGAAAGACTCGCAAAAACTGATGAACATCCGATACGACGCATAATGGTGATAGGTCAGGGGACGGCATCCGTGGCCGCTCAAGGAGTGGCTTATCTTATTGAAAAGGCAATAGAGGGCACAAAGATTGTTGTTTCCTCCTGCAAGGCTTCTGAACTCTCCGGGTTCTGGCCGGAACAGTCCCTTTCCGACATGCTCCTCATAGCGATCTCCCAGAGTGGAACCACCACTGACACAAACCGGACCGTCGATGTAGCAAGATCACAGGGCGCATGGATTCACGCTATTGTGAACCGGAGGAACTCACCTCTGGTCGCAAAATCAGATTCTTACTTCTACACAAGTGATGGACGCGATGTAGAAATGGCGGTAGCATCGACCAAGGCGTTCTATTCGCAGATCGCCGCTGGAAAACTAACTGCTCTGGTTTTAGCCCAGAAGCTGGGAAGCCTCAGCGACGATCAGATATACCGTGAAGTCGAAATGCTTGAGGCATTGCCGGAAAAGCTTGAATGGGTGTTAGGCAGGGGGGCTGTGATCCGGGATATCTCCGACAGGACTGGACCCAGCAGCAGGAACTGGGCAGTAGTCGGAAATGGGCCTAACAAAATCGCTGCAGACGAAATAAGGATAAAGCTTAGTGAATTATGTTACAAGTCCATCCCCTGCGACTTCACTGAAGATAAAAAACACATAGATCTGTCAACTGAGCCATTGACCATAGTGGTGGCAAACGACCTGCCCGATCAGATAGTGCAGGATACGGCGAAGGAAGTTGCCATTTTCAAGGCCCACAGCGGTAAACCCATTGTATTGTGCCTACTGGGAGAAACCCGCTTTTCCGGCTATGCGGACAGTCTCATTGAACTGCCACAGGTTGGAGCCGGGCTCGATTTCATTCCAGCCACCGCCGCCGGGCATTTGTGGGGATTTTA
>CALDNG010000433.1 GCA_937915285.1 uncultured Desulfomonile sp.
ATGCCCATGGTTCGCAGCGCATCCAGTTCCTCGCGGACCTGCATGGCTCCAATGTGTGCGGCGTAGCCGGCGCCGGAACGGCCTGCCATAATGACTGCTGTGAGCAAAGGCCCCATCTCGAGGCAGATTGAAAGGCTGACCAAATCAGCCACGAATATGTTTGCGCCAAACTTTCTCAACTGAATGGCAGACTGGAAAGCAAGAATACACCCCATTAGAAAGCTCAAAAGAAGTACTATGGGAACGGCGTCGGCCCCGGCACGCTCCAGCAGCTTTGGCATGCCGTCCCATCTGATACGAGAAGGGCGACTTAAATCTTTAAAGGTCGCCAGAACCACCGCCCCTATAAATGTGAGAATCTCTACGAAACTATTCCATAAGTTGATAGAGGCGGCTCCAACCTGCTGAATGAGTCCAGGTTCAGCAGGACGTTCCAAAAGATCGGCAGATCCAATCTTTTCGATGTCCACCAGATCAAAATATCTTTTTACGGATTGGGGAACATTCCTGAATCTCAGAACATTGTTGTTGGAGCGACAATTTTGATAGGCTTCTATCAGAATGGCTGCTGCGGAACTGTCAGCGTGAGACAGGTTTTGAAGGTCCATCGAGGCGTTTTTGATAGGATTTTCCTGAAAGATCGCCTTCAATTTTGTGGAGACTTCCGCAGCGTTCTCAATCGTTATCGAACCGGACAAAGCTATTTCCAACTCATCAAAGGTCGTTTCAGACACTTTGATTTTCATGGATTGCGTGGGATGTTCCGAAATCTCGGGCAAAAAACTGTCTCCGCAAGCTTAGGGGTTGGATCTTATTTATAAAGTTAGTCTCAGGCGAAAAAAGTTTCCACATCCTTCAGTTTTCGGCTTATAGGGCTATTGTGGAGACTCTGGATAAATGTCCTGCCATATCGCTTGGTCAGTATTCTCTGATCCATAAGGCATAATGCTCCACGATCAGATCTTGTCCTGATAAGCCTTCCCAGTCCCTGCTTTAGAGCAATAACCGCCATTGGCACCTGGTATGAGAAAAATGCGTCGTCTCCATTCTTTTTCATTCTCTCGATTCTGGCATGAACTATGGGCTCTCCTGGAGGCGCAAAAGGCAGCCTATCGATTATTACACAAGATAGCGATTCGCCCTTGACATCTATCCCCTCCCAGAAGGAGCTAGTCCCAAACAGGACTGATCCCTCCGTGTTCCTGAATTCTTCCAGCAGGGCCGTCCTGGGTTTGGACCCTTGTATGAGCATAGGAAAAGCGAGTTTGCCCTTTAGAAGGTTGAACACGGCATCCATGTTTTTGTATGAGGTGAATAATACAAAAGCCCTACCTTTACTAGCCTTAAGTATCTCAAACACATTTCTGGACATGACTTCGGCAAAATTTTCCGATGCAGGCTCGGGGATTGACTGAGGAATGTAGAGAAGCGTCTGGGATGAAAAATCGAAAGGCGAGTCCAGAATGACCTCTGTAGGTTCCGGCCCTGTCGAAAGACCAAGTCTCGCCTTGAAGTACTCGAAGTTTCCGGCGGTAGAGAGTGTGGCCGAGGTGAAGACACACGATTCTGTTTTTTCATAAAGCTGTGTCGCCAGAGTCCCGCCTATTTCCACCGGAGCAGCATTCAAGGAAACATTTCTATCTTTTCGTTCCGCCCAGCAGGCAAAGTTATAGTCGGAATTCAAGTCAAAAACGGTTTGTATCTCCAGCCCCATATCAGATGCCCTTTTACCGAGTAAACGCAACTCCTCCGAAACATCCGGAACATTGAGGACCATTGATGAAGTGATGTCGAGCCTGGACACCAACAATTTCACAGTCTCCATGACCGAAGGATTGATGTAAGAATCCAGCGATCTGGTCCCTGAGACATCCTCAAAGAATTTAAACATCCTTTTTGATGCTTCCTCAACTTCTGTCACGTACGGGAGAATTTTTGATGTGTCACTTTTCTGTTCGGCAAGTTTTGATTTCAGGTCTCTGCAATGTCTCGTGATTCTGAAAAGACTAATCTGAAAGCCAAGATGCTTGGTGGCGATCTCCTCGAATCCGTGGGCCTCGTCGACGATCAAGATCTCATACCGCGGGATGACCTCACCATAACCAGAAGCTTTGACCTTCATGTCGGATGCAAGAAGACTGTGGTTCACTATCATGATATCGGCCTGAACGGCGCGAGCCTTCATTTTCTGGATAAAACACCTGTCATTGTCGGGACATTTCTTGCCTATACAGGACTCAGCCGTTGAACAGATCTCTGACCAAACCTGACTATCGTCAGGAAGATCTGCGATTTCGGCCCGGTCCCCTTCGCCCTCCTGATTTGTGACCTTGTACCATGCAAGTATTCGTTGCAGGTGTTTCTCATCCGTCACACTGAAAAGGCTTGGCTGACGCAAAAAATTCTTTAGTCTCAGATGACATACGAAGTTGCCTCGGCCTTTGAGAAGGGCGGCGCTCACCCCTCCGAAAAGGTTATCCCTGACAAAGGGAATATCCTTGTAAAACAACTGCTCCTGCAGGTTCTTTGCGCCTGTAGATATTACGGCCCGCTTTCGCGATAGAATTACGGCTATAAGATAAGCGAGTGTCTTGCCTGTTCCGGTTGGGGCCTCCACAATCAGCCTGTCCCCGGACACAACAGCGTCGTAAACATGGCGCGCCATTTTTATTTGCTGGCTACGATGTTCATAGTTATCTATCGACTGAGATAGTATCCCGCCAGGTCCCATTATTTCATCAATTTTTGCTTTAGCGTTCATTAATTATCTTAACCAGATAAGCATACTTTCATGCGTTTGTGTCGTGCAGCCATTCCCAGAATGCCACTTGCCCAAAGCGGTTCAGAAATTGCGTGAATATGAGCATACGTTCCCATGGCATTCTTTCTGAATATGCCGTCGTGTCTGCCATCTATTCCGTGGCCTCTAGTGACTTCAAAAGCGTAATCACATTCACCCGTTTTTGTGTCAGCCACGTAAGAATAGTGAAATTCATGCCCCACAAGAGTTACTCCAACCGGATAAAAAGGGTTCTCTCTCATGGTCCTTACATGGATATATCCGTGCCCCTGAGGCCGCCGAGCCAGGACCGTGTCTATGTCGAATATGCCTGTCATAGGGTATTCATTGCCGTCAATTACGAGTTTTCTCGAGAGGAACATTAGACCGCCACATTCAGCATATACCGGTAAGCCTTTATCGACCGCTTGTTTGAGGGAATTCCTGAAAATCTCGTTCCCCGCCAGCCTTTCAGCATGCGTTTCAGGAAACCCGCCTCCTATGTATAGCGCATCCAGATCTGGTAATCCGCAAGGTTCAAGTGAATTGATTTCGATCAGGCTTGCTCCTGATTTGGTGAGGGCCGCAAGGTTTTCCGGGTAATAGAACTGAAACGCCGAATCTTTGAGAACACCGACTGTCAACCCCCTGTGATTCGCCGACTGTTCGGTTTTTTCCGATGAAGCCAAATCAACTTCAAGTTTTCCTGAATCATTCGCAATCTGAATCAGTTTGTCGATATCTATGCCCGCTTCAACTATGTCTGCGGCCTGTTCAACAAAACTAATGGCTTGCGGGTGTTCCTGCAGAGGCAAAAGCCCCAGATGCCTCTGAGGAAAACTCTCAAGACTTAATTTCTGGATCGCTCCTACAACGGGAACGCAGCACAGATGTTCTATGGATTCGGTGAGGATCCTTTTGTGACGATCACCGGCTACCCTATTGACTATGGCTCCCTTGAGCAGGAGATCAGGATCCAGCGCCTGACATCCCATGACAAGAGCAGCGGCTGTTCTGGTCATTTTTGTGGCGTCAATCACCAGAATAAGTGGCGATTTCAAGAGCTTGGCCATCTCCGAGGTCCCAAAAGTCCCTACGGCGTCTACACCGTCGAAAAGCCCTCGGTTGCCTTCGACTAAAGAGATATCATGGTCGAGGGACGCCGAGACAAACAACTGAAGTATGTCTGATTCCTGAAACAAATAGGAGTCCAGATTGTGACAATCGACACCCGCAGCCAAACCAAGCCACCCGGCGTCTATATAGTCAGGACCTTTCTTGAAAACAGCCACTTTCAGGCCACGCCTTCTTAAGGCCGCTACAATGCCTATACTGACAAGAGTCTTGCCTGAACCGCCTTTCAAGGCGCCAATCACAATTCGTGGCAACGTCAGGGATGTCATGATTTAGATCGGCCCATTTTGAAATCGGCTGCCTTTTTCACAAGGGCAGTTGCCCAGATAGGGGTTCCAAGAGCGTGCACATGGAGGTATGAGCCCATGGCGTTGTTTACGCATATTCCGTCATGTGTCCCGTCCATTCCATGACCACGAATGACTCTGAATGCGTAAAGGGGCTGATTTTGGACCTCCAGTTCGACAGTTGAATAGTGAAATTCATGACCCCTTATCGTTGTTCCAGATCGGAAGAGCACACGTCTGAACTCCAGTCACGAGTGGATATCTCG
>CALDNG010000434.1 GCA_937915285.1 uncultured Desulfomonile sp.
CTTTAGAAAAGAATATTGACAGAGTTGTTTTTGACAGAGGGCCTTACTTGTATCACGGTAAGGTCAAGGCATTGGCCGACGGCGCCAGAGAAGCCGGACTGAATTTCTAGTCGCAAAGGAGGAATAGCCCGTTGCTCAGTAGAACCGATATTGCCGCTGAATCCGAATTGAAGGATCGTGTGGTCCACCTTAGTCGTGTCGCAAAAGTTGTCAAAGGCGGAAGAAGGTTTTCTTTCAGCGCAGTTGTTGTCGTTGGCGACGGAAACGGTCGGGTTGGATACGGGCTTGGCAAGGCCAACGAAGTCCCCGAAGCAATTCGCAAAGGCGTGGACCGGGCCAAAACATATATGGTTGATGTCCCTATCATCAACGGCACAGTGCCACATGAAATTACCGGTCAATACGGAGCGGCCAAGGTTTTGCTCAAGCCCGCTGGCTCTGGAACCGGAGTTATCGCAGGTGGAGCTGTTAGGGCCGTCATGGAAGCCGTAGGCATTCGTGACATCCTCACAAAATGTATTGGCACCAACAACCCACACAATGTGGTCAAAGCCACTTTTGAGGGACTCAAAGGACTCCGGACACAGCAACAGATTGCCAGGAAGCTTGGCAAACTCGGGCCGGCTGACGATGACTCAGATAAAGGAGATGATTTCCTTGTCAATGCTTAAAGTTATCCTTAGAAAAAGCAAGATAAAGGCTACCCAGGGTCAGAGGGACACCGTTAGAGGATTGGGACTTACCAAGATAAACTCCTTTAAATTCCTCAATGACACCCCAGAAGTCAGAGGAATGATCACCAAGGTTGCCCATCTTGTGGAAGTTGAAGAAGTGATTGAATAAAACAGGTTCAATTGGAGCTATTGATGAATCTCTCTAATCTATTTGGCCCGGACAACAAAAAGCGCAAACGAGTCGGGCGTGGCGAGTCCTCAGGACTTGGCAAGACCTGTGGCAAAGGTCACAAGGGTCAGAAGGCTCGTTCCGGCGGGAAAGTAGGACGTGGATTTGAAGGTGGCCAGATGCCGTTGCAGAGGCGTCTCCCCAAGAAAGGATTCACGAACATTTTCCGCACTGAGTATAATGTGATTAATCTGAGTGTTTTGGAAAAACTCGATCCGGCTGAGGCCGTAACCCCAGAACTTTTGCGTTCAAGGGGATTGGTCAAACGTCAGGGGCCCGTCAAGCTACTTGCCCAGGGTGACGTTTCCGCCGCCTTCACGATTAAGGTTGATCGGGTAAGCGCCGCCGCTACAAAAAAGATAGTGGATGCAGGCGGATCGGTTGAATAAAGCGTCTTGGCCTAACTGACGCACAGGTAAACACTCATACAGGTATAGTTCCAGGAGATATCCGCGTGATAGGTTCTATAGGCAACATAGCAAAAATACCGGAATTAAAGCGGAGGGTCATATTCACCCTGCTGATGCTTCTGGTTTATCGCATCGGCGTTCATATTCCAACTCCAGGAATCAACGCGGCTGCCTTGAAGGATTTCTTCGGCCGATATCAGCAAACTCTTTTTGGCGTCATCGATATGTTTACCGGTGGCGCCCTCGAAAACTTTTCGGTCTTTTCGCTGGGCATTATGCCCTATATCAGCGCCTCCATCATCCTGCAACTTCTGACGGTTGTGGTACCTCACCTCGAGAGGCTTTCCAAGGAAGGTGAGGCTGGGCGCAAGAAGATTACCCAGTACACCAGATACGGCACCGTAGTGCTGTCACTCATTCAGGGCATGGGTATCAGCGTCGGTTTGGCTCAAACTGAAAACCTCGTTTACATGTCCAAACCCGCTTTTGTTGTCCTGTCCATGATCACACTAACCGCTGGCACAGCTTTTATTATGTGGTTAGGTGAGCAGATAACCGAACGCGGTATCGGCAATGGCATATCGTTGATCATTTTCGCTGGAATTGTGGCCAGGATGCCCTCTGCTGTCGGCAGCACCATACAGCTCGTTCAGACGGGGGATCTCGGATTCCTGGTGCTCTTGCTGCTTTTTGCCATCATGATAGCCGTCATAGCGGTCATAGTGTTTGTTGAACGCGGCCAGCGCCGAATACCGGTGCAATACGCCAAAAGGGTGGTGGGTCGTAGGATTTACGGTGGGCAATCCACTCATCTGCCGTTGAAAGTCAATACCGCAGGCGTTATACCGCCGATCTTTGCTTCGTCATTGATCATTTTCCCGGCGACTATTGCCCAGTTCCTCAATGTGCCTATTTTGACCTCCATAACAAACTGGCTAAGGCCCGGAACATTTGTTTATGAAGGCATCTATGTTGTTATGATCATCTTCTTCTGTTATTTTTACACGGCTGTTACATTCAATCCGGTAGATGTAGCGGAGAACATGAAGAAATATGGTGGTTATATACCTGGAATCAGACCGGGGAAGAAGACCGCCCAGTATATTGACAAGGTTTTAACCAGGCTGACTTTGGGCGGAGCTATTTATATTTCTGTCGTTTGCGTTTTACCGTCAATACTTATCGGTCGTTTTAATGCGCCTTTTTATTTCGGCGGGACATCCCTCCTAATCGTTGTAGGTGTGGCTCTTGATACACTGACTCAAATCGAGACTCACATGATACAGCGTCATTACGAGGGCTTTATCCGTACAGGTCGCATAAAAGGCAGGCGTTAGCTCGTCATTTCCACTAAGAGGTAGGAATCATGAGAATCGTATTGTTGGGAGGCCCTGGATCAGGAAAAGGAACTCAGGCAAAGAAACTGACTGAGAAACTTGGAGTACCGCAGATATCCACCGGTGACATCTTTCGAGCTGCCCTAAAGGAAGGAACGCCAATGGGTTTGAAGGCCAAAACCTTCATGGACAAGGGCGAACTCGTTCCCGATGATGTTGTAATTGGCGTGGTTGAGGAGCGTTTGGCCAAACCGGACCTGGACAAAGGTTTCATGCTGGATGGTTTCCCAAGAACACTGGGTCAGGCTGAAGCGCTTGACAAAATCATGGTAACTTTGAACAAAGGTATCGATCATGCTATTCTGGTTGATGTTCCTGATGAGGAGCTTGTGGCCAGGCTGGCTGGACGCCGCACATGCAAGAATTCAGCTTGCGGCAAGATGTATCATGTGATGTTCAACCCGCCCAAGGCGGAAGGTAAATGTGACGCATGTGGCTCGGAACTTTATCAGAGAGATGATGACAATGAGACCACAATTCGTGAGAGACTGGCTGTTTACAACAGCGCTACAGCTCCACTAATCGATTATTACGCGGGCAAAGGACTTTTGAGAAGAGTCAAGGGTGTCGGACCGATTGAAGATATATTTGCTTCGATTGAAAAGGTGCTTGGATAGCTCTTTTGGCCTTGCCTGTGCGACAGGAGGTTGCCGTGAAAGTTAGGGCTTCTGTTAAACGGCTGTGTGACAAGTGCAAAATTATCAAGCGCAAAGGCTTAGTTAGAGTTATTTGCGAAAATCCTAAACACAAACAGCGACAGGGCTAGGGCTCGGTCGAGGTTTTAACGCCTGGAGGATAAACGTGGCGCGTATAGCAGGAATAGACCTACCCAAGAACAAGCGCATGGAAATTGCGCTTACATACATTTACGGGATAGGTAGAGCTACCGCCCGGCGGATTCTGGAAGAGTCGAACCTGGATCCGAGCATGAATTCGGATCGCTTGACCGAGGTTGATGTAGCCAAAATTCGAGAGGTGCTTGATCGTTCCTACAAGGTGGAAGGTGACCTGAGACGTGAGATCACCATGAACATCAAGCGTCTGATGGATCTTGGATGCTATCGGGGACTTCGACACCGAAGAGGCCTGCCGGTCCGGGGACAGCGGACGCATACCAATGCAAGGACAAGAAAAGGTCCTCGCAAGATGCAGATTGGCAAGAAGAAATAGGCGCCCTACTGTAGACCATTGCGGTTTGTTGAATCAGTTGGGCACACGACTTTCAGACATGACCGGAGGCGGCATAACAGGCCCTTGTGGTTTAGTCCGGAGTAAGTTGAATTTAAACGATTCCGCGTTTCAGGATATCAATTTACGGAGTAGTCAATGCCGAGAAGGCGAATAGTCAGGAAGAAAAAGGAAAGACGGAATATACCGAGGGGTGTCGCTCACATACAGTCGACCTTCAACAACACCATCGTCACCATCACCGACACCGATGGCAACGTGGTCGCGTGGTCATCCTCGGGAACTCAGGGCTTCAAAGGCTCTAGAAAGTCTACACCTTTTGCCGCTCAGTTAGCCGCTGAAGACGCAGCCCGCAAAGCTATGGAACATGGTATGCGAAGTGTTGAAGTCTTGATCAACGGCCCTGGCGCCGGTAGGGAAGCAGCTTTACGCTCACTACAGGCAATAGGTTTTCAGATAACTCTAATCAAGGATGTCACTCCAGTTCCTCACAATGGGTGCAGACCTCCTAAAAGACGTAGAGTTTAATTTTTAGGATTCACATTCTTTAGATATAAAAGGAGTCCGTGTTGGCGCGATATCGTGAATCAGTTTGCAGATTTTGCCGTCGTGAAACCACCAAGTTGTTTCTCAAGGGAGACAGGTGCTATTCAGACAAATGCTCTGTGGAGAGGAGAAATTACCCTCCAGGACAGCACGGTCAGGGAAGAGCCAAGTATACAGATTATGGAGTTCAGCTCCGTGAGAAACAAAAAGTCAGAAGGATTTATGGCGTCCTGGAAAAGCAGTTCCGCAACTACTATGCCTTAGCGGAGAGAAAGAAGGGCGTCACAGGTGAGAATCTCCTGCTTCTGCTGGAATCTCGGCTTGACAACATAGTTTATCGAATGGGTTTTGCGTCCTCGCGCACTGAAGCGAGACAGTTGATCAATCACGGACACTTTCTGGTCAATGGGCGCAAGGTGGATATAGCCTCGTTTTGCACCAAACCCGGCATGACGGTCGAGGTTAAGGAAAAGAGTCGAAAGATCAAATCCATTGAAGAATCGATGGATGCAGTTGGTAGAAGGCAGATCCCGCAGTGGCTTGAAGTTGACGCCGCCAGCTTCAAGGGTGAAATCAAGGGTTATCCTACCAGAGAGGAACTGCCGCCGACTATCAAAGAGCAGCTTATTGTCGAATTTTATTCCAAATAAACCGTTCATTGCTGGTTGAGCGTTTATAGACTCCTTGTTTTTTTTTATGGCGCCAGGCTTATGCGTTATGATTCTCTTGTAACATTCCGCTTTCATGCCTGTCGCCTCACTAGTTTTCCGAATCTACGGAATGCTTGAATCACGAGAGGGAATCCATGATCGATCCAGGGCAAACCCTGATGACCCGAAATTGGACCGAGCTCATCTCACCCAAGCCAATTGAGGTGGATAGTTCGACAGAGACCCCTTTTTACGGGAAGTTTGTTTGCGAACCTTTGGAAAGAGGTTTCGGAATTACACTGGGAAACGCCCTTAGGCGTGTCTTGTTATCGTCACTCCGTGGAGCCGCGATCAAAATGGTAAGAATCGAAGGTGTTCTCCATGAGTTCTCGACAATCCCAGGAGTAAAAGAAGATGTAACAGATTTGTTACTTAATTTAAAAAAGGTCCAGCTCAAGCTCAATTCCCTAGGTCCCCGGACTCTTCGTTTAGAGGCCACAGGCGAGGGAGAGGTTTTGGCTGGCGCTATACAGGCTGACGAAACTGTAGAGATTATTAACCCTGAACTGGTATTAGCCACACTCTCCAAAGAAGGGCAATTGGTTGTCTCGATGACTGCTGATTGGGGAAAAGGCTATGCGTCAGCGGAAACCCACCGTTCGGATGAAGAGCCTTTGGGCACTTTGTTTTTGGATGCCGTTTATTCTCCAATCAGAAAAGTTAGTTACAAGATTACGAACACACGGGTTGGTCAACAAACGGACTATGATAAACTCACGATGGAAATCTGGACTAACGGTTCGGTTCATCCGAGAGACGCTTTGGCTCAGGCTGCTCAAATCCTTCGCGAACAATTCAAAGTATTTTTGAATTTTGAGGAAGAAGAAAGACCTGTCTATGAGGAAAAGGTTCAGCATGAACCACAGGTTAATGAAAATCTCCATAGAAGTGTTAATGAGCTTGAGTTGAGCGTTCGATCCGCCAATTGCTTGAAGAATGCTGATATTCGTTTCATCGGGGAGCTAGTTCAGAAAACAGAACAGGAAATGCTTAAGACTAAGAATTTCGGCAGAAAATCCCTGAACGAAATAAAGGAAATTTTGGCAGATATGGGGTTGGTCTTGGGAATGACTATACCCAATTTTCCATCCAGAGAAGAACTTGAAGCTATGCGAAAAGAAAGAGAAAACGCCGTAGGCGAATGATTCGGAGATAAGTTTATGCGTCACAAAAAAGCCAGATATAAATTAGGCATGAAGACATCGCACCGTGAAGCCATGCTTCGGAACATGGTGACTTCGCTACTGGAACACGAAAGCATTACCACCACTGACACCCGGGCCAAGGCGGTCAGGTCCCTTGCTGAACACATGATTACCCTGGGTAAGCGGGGTGATCTACATGCTCGTCGGCAGGCTTTGCAGGTTATCAGATCCACAAAAGTGACGCAGTCTCTTTTCAATGACATTGCGCCGAGGTATGCCGAGAGAGCGGGTGGATATACCAGAATCATAAAGAAGGGCTTTCGCTCTGGCGACGGGGCTGAAATCTCAATCATTGAACTGGTAGAGAAAAGGGCCAAGGAGAAAGTCTCTTCTTCCAAATCCGGAGGAATAGCTGATAAGGCCAAAGGTCTCAAGGACAAGCTTCTGGACACCATCAAATCCAAATAGATACCGGAACCCGTTTCCTTTACAGAACAATCGCCAATGCTCCTTCCCATTTTCGGAACGCATTGGCGATTTTTGTATGTGATTGACCTAACCATTAAACTGTATGGAAGTTTGTTTTCGATTCGGTCTTGTTCATGCTGAAGATACAGAATCTCCGCTTTTCTTATGATCCATCCTCACCTCTTTTTGACGGTTTCAATCTCACTGTGAGCAGAGCATCCAGCGTTTGCCTGGTAGGGCCGGATGGCGCTGGAAAAACCACACTGTTAAAGCTCATCAAGGGACTGATGGCTCCGAGTTCAGGTCACATTGTTTTCTGCGATTCCCCTATCCGCTCCCAAGATGTCGCCTATCTTGGGGGAGATCCCCGTGACTCATTCGTAGGTCTTACCGTGGAAGAGGAGATTGTTTTTGGGCCTGAAAATCTTGGGCTGCCTGTTGATGAAATCAGAAACCGGCTCAATCAGGCCCTGGCCTTGACCCTCCTGGACGGCTATCAGAATCGACTGACACACACCCTATCCGGAGGCGAACAACAAAAGCTGGCGCTCGCATCGGCGCTCGTTATGGACCCTCAGATTCTGTTGATTGATGATGCCTTTTCCATGATGGATCCACCATCCAGGACCGGCCACTGGGCATGGATCAAAAAGCTAACCAATGAGTTACGCCTTACCGTAATATTCACCACCAACAAGCTCGCTGAGTTACGCAATTCCGAGCGTGTTATCTTCATCGACGATGCCAGTCATGAATTGCGTTTTGACGGAACTCCAGAACAGTTTGTGGCATCAGACCTCAGCGCTGTATGGTTGCAACTCGAAAACGGCATAGACAAGCTTGAAGCGGCGCTTCCTAAAGATATTCTAGAGGCCTTTAGCATCATTCTGAAAGATGGCGCTGGCCTCCGGGTATGACTTTATGAACTTTTCATCCTTTTATTAAGTATTTGGTTGAAGTTTAACAATCATATTACTATAATTAGACCACTAACAGGCTTTTATGGTCTGTGGATATTGTTGTTTCATGGTGTTTGGGACACTCATGCGATATTTCAGGTACTTGCTTTTAATTTCTGCTCTTGTTTTTACGGGCGCTTTTTTGAACGAGAATGGAATGAAGTCTCTGGAGGAGTTGGAGGGAAAAAAGGGGGCCTTGTCCAGAGAGAATCAGGAACTCGCTCTAGACATTGAATCCTTGGAAAGAATGGTCGGCAAGTTGCGAACAGACCCGAGGACCGTAGAGTTGGCCGCCAATCGAAAACTGGGAATGATACGTCAGGATGAGACTATTTATGTTTTCAGATCGTCAGACAGGAAGGCCCATAGGACCGTTGACCCCGACTACGGCCAGTCCCTCAACCCCTGATGTCTTGATGCCTAGACGCCTATTTGAAGCAACCGAGTTGACATGCGCCAATTTTTATACCCATTTCGTTGAGAAGGTCTCCGAGTTTTTTCTTTGGCCATCCAACCGAATCAGCGATTTCGAACACCTGGACGCATGAAATTTTTTGGTTCAGGGATTTTTCCAACAATATTTTTTTCACATCATCAATTTCCATTTTCTCACAGCCTCCTATTGGTTGATTTAATGACTTTGAAATATCAGAGGCAACAGGATACATGTGCTATAATCTTTTTGCAAATTCATGTTTTACAGCGTTCTCATTGAAAAACGTTGTGGAACACAGACACTTGGGAATATTTCCCATTAATTAAGCATATACAGAGATTGGGATTTAATAGTGAAATCATGACAGTTTCCGCACTTGGTGATTTTCAGGAATTGCAACTGGTTGATAAGGGGATGTTTGACAAATTCTTGCGCGTTGACCCACCTAGGGCCTCTGAATACACTTTCACAAATCTTTTCATGTGGCGCCGAAAATATAATCCAAAATGGGCGGTATCGGATGACTGTCTCTTAATAATTCTTGAGGAGTCCGGTGGTAAGCTGCTGGCGCTCCAACCCATTGGGAGCGGAAACAAGGTAGCTGCCATTGACACACTTAGCAGGGTTTTTCTGGCGGAGGGTCTGACTCCAGTTATTGGTCGGGTGACGGATGACTTTATTGAATCTTTCGTGGACTGTTCACGATTTGACCTGATTGAGGATCCAAACAATAGTGACTATGTATATCAGGCCGAAAAACTCATCAGTCTTTCAGGGAATAAATATCATCGGAAGAAGAATCACCTCAACAGATTCATGAGAAACTATGATTTCGAGTACCAGGCTTTCAGCATCGACCTGATCGACAACGTATTATCGCTTCAGGAGACCTGGTGCGAATTTCGGGATTGCTATGAGGATGACAACCTTTTTCATGAGGACCGGGCTGTATGTGAGGCCTTAAGTCATTTTCAGGCATTGTCTTTTAGCGGTGGGGCCATTCTGATTGACGGACAGGTTCAGGCTTTTTCCTTCGGCGAAATGCTGAATCCGGACACTGCGGTAATTCATATTGAAAAGGCCAATCCGGAGATTGAAGGCCTTTACACGGCGATAAACCAGCAGTTCTGCTCAGCTACATGGTCTCATGCTAAATTTATAAATAGGGAGCAGGATTTAGGGCTTGAGGGACTCCGGAAGGCCAAACAGTCGTATTATCCTCATCACATGGTCAATAAATGGACGATCCAGATGCGTTAGATCTTTGGCCGTTTGGAGCTAAATCAGAACTCTGTGGTGTTCAGGCAGGCTCCGTGATGGCGGAGCCTGAGCTTGCCGCCTTATCGCAACATCTTTCCGGATAATGGCGTTTCAGCGCTTCCGCTACCGCCTTCTTCAGATTTTCCACATCGTTTCCGGTTTTTTCGAGGAATGCTGCTACCTTGGTAATGGCTTCATGTCCGGCATGTTCGGTGAGGAAAGTGTAGATGATTACAGGAAGTTGTGGTCTAAGGTTCTGAAGTTCTTCAAGCGTTTCCAGACCATTTGAAAATGGCATCTCAAGGTCACAAATCAGTAAATCAGGCGGAGGCTCAAGGTTTATAATATCTATAAGTTCAATTCCATCCTTTGCTAGCTTAATTTTGAATCCAGCAACAGAAAATTCACGTTTTAAAAATTCCCTCACATTTCTATTTTTGTCGGCAATCAGGATAGTGAAAATATTTTCCATGAGCCTCGCCTCTGAGAATCGTCATCAATTTATAAGCAATGCTCATGCCAAAATGAAATTCATGTGAATTGCTTGATCAATACCAGCGTCTTTTGAATAGCTATGTGTTTACCGGATTTTTTGATCGAGGGTAGTGTCAAAATATCTTACAGATCGTAAAAAACGGTCATTGCGGGATTCCAAATTGGAATTTGCGGTGGGACCTACGGACAAAATGCTGGCATAAAGTCGCGTGAATCAGCCCTTTTTCTATGTTCAACATCAGTTTGAGGCAAAGATTTGTCAGCTATTCATTGAATTTGGGATCTCCTGAATTTTGCAAATAGGCCTGGGTCTCCTGTTTCCTCAAAGACCTCTGTGGAAGTATACTGGTCCTTGTTGTCAAACCTCAAATACATTATTTCCTCCACATAAGACCCGTTTCTTTTATGTCTTAGTTCATGGCCATTCAGTCGCCATGATCCTTCTTCAACCGTCTGAGCGTCTCCTATTCTCGAAATTCTGCGGAATTTCCCGTCACTTTTGTATTCCAGGAAAAGGGTGAACGCATTTGGCCCCTTGCTCACGAATGGTCTGCCTTTGTAGGATTGGAGGTAGGGTTTGCCCGGCTCCTTGGTTTGGTAAATCTCCCAGGCGCCCACTAATTGACTCGATTCCTTTTCCTGGGAAGTTTTTTGATCACTCCTGCCCTCTTGAGCATAAATAGGGGGAAGGAACAGACTCATGGCACAGCTCATGTATATGGTGACAGCCCAATATCCAAGTCTCAAGACAGTCTCCTTTAGCAAGCAACTAAAAAAAGAAACCTGGTTGCCGAAATACCGAATAACAAATTATGTTTGTTTGATTCAATATGATAACATTCGGCTCGGTCTTTTTACAAGATGATTTAATGAATTGGGCTTTTTTCACTACCCGGATCGGGTTTTTCCCAATACGCACGGGAACCGACCGTCTTGCAACCGGATGCTCTTTCAGGCAGATTCCTGGGCGGACCGTGATTCCATCGTGTTCGAGTCACGGGCCGACATTTTAGTAGTTCAAACTTTACTGGGGAAGCCATGTCTTTTTTCTCTGGAAATAGAAGAACAGCATCGTTGAGAAAGGCGCGATTTTCGGCATCTAGCATTCTCTCCCTTGTTTTCACCTTAGTCGGGATTTTCATTGCTGTGTGGGGAGCATTAGTCATAAGGGACCTGTTCCACATTGGAGTATCGCTACTGCCGCTTGGAAACGCTGAACAAACGGTGGATATGATCAAGAAAGCGTGGCCGAATGTGTTCGCTTTTTTTGTGAGTTTTGTTTCTTCTGTGAGTGCAGTCCTTTTCGGAACGGCCTGGTGCATCAGTGGACTTTTAGAAATTATTGGCAGGAAAGCACCAGCCGGGCAATCTGGTGATCTGGACAATCCGATTCGCTTGGCCACCGATTTAGCCTTAATTGGGTTGGCGGACATTCATCCGCCAACCAGAGGGACAAAATCCGGCCGGTTTTCGAGTCGAGGCATACGCTTAAGCGCCGTAGGCAAGATCATTCTCAGATCTACAGTCCTGTCTACAGTCAAGATTGCGCTTTTATGGGCGTTGTTTTTTGGTCTCATATTTGCGCTCCAAATGGCCCCTAGGCTTTTGTCTTCTCTCCTCTCAGCCCCTGTAGCCTTTTCAATTCCGTCTACTGCATCCATTCACGGTTTATTCGTCTTGCTGATCCTGTTTAATCTAATCACAGTAATTTCTTTATTGGATAGAGGCAGCGGCGCCCTTGATTGTGGGAAAGAGGAGGCGGTGATTCGTGGAAGATTCGCCCCTTCCTTTTATCTCTCAATTTTTGAGGATGCCTTCAGCCTGCTCAACCCCAGGGGAACCGGCAGCGGTAACACCGTCAGAATGAGACATTCTTATAATACAGAAGCGGTGGCGTGCCTGGTTGAGAGCCATCCATCTCCTGTAAACACCATTGGGACCCGATTGGGATTGTTACTCGCTCCTGTTGGTTTTATTTCTCTGTGCTGGGGTTTCCTGGAACTAATGGGCTTCTACTGGAGCAAGGGCTCTTTTCAGAATGTCGATTACGCATCAAAGGCGCTGGCCGGCGATATTGTGAATATAGTATTTTTCATCGGTTTGATCTGGATTGGGTTATATTCACTTGATCGTGTCAGAATGCTTCTGGTGTTGGCGCGGTTTGAATCTATTGTAGCGCTATTAACACTGGAGCCCGTGTCTAGGCGGCTCGGCGCTGGGATGGAACATAAACCGGGGAGGAAAAGTGATGAGGTCTGGGATAGGGAAATCGGCTCTGGAAAAGAATTGTTAGATTGGACAAAGACCGCGGCTGTTGAGTCTCGCTATCGGGTTTCACTGATCTGGGCTAGCCTTATAAGTGAGGCTCTTTCGCCTGGTAGCCTAAGATATGTTGCGCGAATCCGCAAAGACGTCCAATCCGACAAGCTGGTGACAACGGTTTTTGGCTTGACTCAAAGCATCTGTTTTGAACGGGAAGACGACAATCTTTCTGCGAGAAGTGAAGAGAGCGTTGATAAAGGGCAGGAGTAGTCAATTTGCTAGACGGAAGCTTTGAAAATTTGGCGCTTCCATTCAGCCGCGTGGTTTACACCTAAAAGAACAGGGGAGGATTTCTCCTCCCCTGGATTAATTTAGCGCCTTCCGGTCTCGTCCGGGCTGGATGGGGGTCGGTTTCTAAAGTTCCAACCAGGAGTGTGAATACAGAGAGTGTCCCAAGAGCAGCTTGGCTGTCTTCACATAGTCTTTTTCCTGTTTTCCCATGCCGGATACATCGACCTCTTCACCATCAAATACTCTTCCGACCAGATTTTCGAGATCCATCATCTTGTCATGCGCAATATTGACGATAGTGTCATCAAAACCATCAAGGATGGCAGATGTAATGCCACATTTCTTCAGTATGCACAGATAGACCTGGTTGAGTATGTCTCTTAATTCGTCGGGGGATCCGTTTGAACAGTTTGACAGGCCGCATGTTGACTGGGAGCCTGGAGCAAGATCGGGCAGCCACTGCATGAATGTAGTACAACCCTGCAATTCCTGCTGCTGTGATGACACTGGCACAACTATCGGATCAAACCAGATCTTCTCAAGGCCTATTCCTAATTCCGCCGTCTGGGTCATCATGCTGTCGAGAAGAACGGCCCTTTCATTTTCATCACGCGGGATTCCCTGCGGGCCCCACATAAGGCCGACCATCTCACATCCGTATTTGTTGACAAGCGGCAGTTGCAAGGCCATGCGTTCGGGAGTCGCCATGATGGAATTGATCACTGCCGGACCAGATTTGGGAACGTAGACCTGAAGACCGGCTTCTACTGCGTCGTTGTTGGTGGTATCCAGAAACAACGGAAGATCTGTAGCTTCCTGAACTGTCTTGACCAACCATTGCATCATTTCGGCTCCGCCTTTTCTCGCGGGGCCAAGGTTAAGATCCAGCAGGTCAGCTCCCCTCTCGGTGAGTTTGGCAGCCCATTCCTGGATAGGTTTGGGATCCTTTTCCCGCATGGCATTGCCAGTATACTTGGACATTATATTAATGTTCTCAGCCACCACCTTGATCATCGAACAGATACCTCCTATTGACTCCCGTTCCCCAGAAGGAACGCTGTTTTAATTTAAATCTGAATAGCATACGTGGCAGTTAAATCAAAGGTAATAAGTTGCTACGCGTGTGTCGCCCAAACAGGTTATGCTGACGGCTGGATACAGACCGCCAGTAACCCGTTAGAGCTTATATCATGCGAAATTCTGTCTAAGGAAGGCCGGGATATGTGCGCCTTCCCTAGGTCCTATGGCAATTTCCCAGTTCGGTAGCTCTTCTTCCAGGTCTCCACTTATGATTGCTGCGGCCCCTGGAATGACCAGCTTTCGAATGTCTGTCTTTTCCTCTATTCCGCATTTCTTCACAAAGGGTCCGATCACATCACCGACGAACTTACCGGCTGCCCATGCCGTCAGGACCGACAGCCCGTCCGTGTTCAGAACCAGCAGCCATGACGGAACACGACTGGATTCAACCTCGCCGGAAACTATGAAGTAAGTGAGGGAGAAATTGCTGGTTATGAGTACAGGTGAGTTCTTGTCAGGATTGTTTATCGGATATATGCCCTGGTCGGTAGTCATTGGGCGTTGTGGGTCGGTATAGATGTTTAGCCTCTGCAACAGCAACGGGAACAGCAATTCGCCCTTGATGTCACTGAGAATTTCAATACCGGCATATTTGGCAATAAATGTGCCGGCAACTATTGCTTCACTGGTTATGTTGTCGGCCATCTCGCATGGGAACACTATCGTCGGGAAACCTAGGGGACGATAGAGATTCTCAAGGGCTAACCGGCGGATCATGACCTGATCCCTTAGCTGGCCTGCTACTGTTCTATCATTAGTGGCTAGGACTATGTCCTTCAATCCTTTTTCGGTAAGTTTGGCCGCCATCTTGGCCAAATCACCCGCCTTATCCGCTTTGATGGCCAGCGGACAATCAAATTCCTTGGCCAGATCGCCCAAAGCTTCCAGGTTAGCTTCTGAGGCGGCATATATCAAGGGCTTGTTTTTCCCAATTGACCCTAGCGCGGCCTTGAAAGCGTCAACGCTTTCGCTGATCAAAACGACCGCTGCCCCTGCATCGGATGCCTTTTGGGCAACTAGCGCAAACCTGGCGGCGTCTCCAGTATCTTTTACTGCGACTATTTCTGATTTGAGCGTTAGACCTACACGCTCGTATCGTAATGTCCCAAAAGCCTTTAATTTGGCGTCAATGGATGCGTCACTGTCTGAAGCCAACAAAATGAATCCGAGCGCTGTTGGATTGTTGAAGGTTTTTTCATGCCTATAAAGTACCGTTTCTCCGCCGACTTTAACTGCTGCGTCGCCTGTTCCAATAACCACTGTCCTGATCGGAGGCGCAGAGGCCGAAGCCAGCTTTTCCTTGGCGTCTTCAGACACGTAAGGACACTGAGCTAACTCAGCCTTGCCTGCTGCCAGGTTCATGGCAAACGCCAAACAGGTCGGAACACCGCATTCCCCACAGTTCTTCTTCGGCATCATTTTGAAGATTTGAATTCCCGAAAGCGCCATCGATTAAAACCTCCTTTTCGAGGCAATTATACCCAAATAAATTGAAGTTGTTTTATTTGCCCTTAAAACAAGCTATTGAGGGAACGCCACCTCGGCGCTCCCTCGCTGACTCAATCACTATAACATGAAAAGTGACTACGTGTCACTAACCAACTATTGAATCCATGGCAAGAGCGGGATGCTCTTTTTCCTGCAGGAAGGCGTAGATTTCGTCTTCGGTCACGCCAACCGTCTCGTCGGCAATCCTGTCGGCGAGGTTTGAGATGCCAAATTTTTCGCCCTGGGCATTGATCTTGTCCCTGAGCATTTCCTTAAGCCCCCTGGGGAGCCATACCAGTCTTCTGATTCCACCCTCGGCTCCGACGAACTTGTCAGAGACGATATAGAGTTTGGAATGTCCCACGAATCCCGGTGTCACGTTTCCACCACCGGCGCTTCCTGCGAGCGTCGTGAACTTCATACCGCAAGGAGTCATGCCTTTATAGTCACGATCAACCGTCATAACGCCGTTGCAGACCGGAAGAACCGCAGCGATGCACTCAAAGCAACCGCATGAAGTCATGGGAGATTCCATGATGGAATAGGCGCTGCACTCTCCGACCTTGCCTCTTGAGGCCTGGCTTACAAAGGCGTTGACGCCCTCCCATTGGCCAAGTCTCTCGTCAACGGTCTTTCCCTTGTCGATCGGCTGGTTTGGCCCGGTGGGGTTAATCTCGTTAGAAGCCTTGCAGTCCAGCCAGTTGTATGCGCCGCACAGTCCGGTTCTCTCAGGAGTTACCACGCAAACGTGCGTAGGAGCAAAACTCTGGCAAAGAGTGCAGGAATAATAAATATTCTCGTCTTCATCCTTCATGCCCTGGACACGGGCGTCTCTAACAGCATAAGAATCTCTGGCCTTTTTCAGTAGTTCTTCGCACTTGGCCTGTTCGGTGAAAATGGTCACTTTCACCTTGTCAAGCACTGACCCGAAATCCTGATGGTATTTGGCGTGAAGAATTGAGCCGATGTGTTTCAGTGAGAAGCCTTTTTCAACAGCGCCCTTTCCGATACGAACCCAGGCGATGTCTCTCTGTCCTATGTGCATGAGGCCCTGAGCATAGTTAATAAGGTGGTGAATCTGCCTTTCCAGGATCGGTTCGAAGTCAGACTGCATCTTTCTTCCGGCTACCTCTACATAAATGCCTAGAGGTATGCGCGATCCGGGTTTGATGTCTTTCAGGTCCGGACCAACCAGATCGACCTGACCGTCCTCGATCTCGTTCATGTCCTTCATGACGGTAAGCTCGACACCGATGGTCTTTCCGCCGCCGGCTTCCATGTAGATGTCTTCTCCACGGATACGCTCACCCTCGAAGGCGGGACCGTATGCAACCGGAACAGGAACTTCCGTGACCGTTACCTTCAGGCCGCGGACTTCAATGGCTTTGGCCACGATGTCCTTGTGAGGAATGTTGGATACGACGTGTTCGTAAGTGCACACACCTGTGGGCAGAATTTGTGGAATGGGTGTATCGGCTATTGTCGGGAAGCCATAGTTGATGACGCCAGCTGCAGCGGCATACCATTCGTCGGAAACATCACCCAACGCCAGGACGAATGCGAACACGCGGTCTTTGTTGTATATGAGCACCTTCCTGAAATCGCCAGGCTGGATACCACCGAAGCTCAAGGTCGCCCTGGTAGCAAAACCGACTGCAAAAATAGCTGAAGAAATATCCGGACCAAAGGGGACCAGACGTGTAGGCCAGCCGACCTGCACTCCT
>CALDNG010000435.1 GCA_937915285.1 uncultured Desulfomonile sp.
ACAACCAACACCCAGTTGATTGCCAATCACAAGGCTTACGAAGATCCTTTTAAACGGGAAAAAATCAGTCAGATTCATCTTATGCTCCAGTCTGCTCTCGAGGCCAGGAAAATGGTCGGCCTAAAGATGAACGTGCCAAAAGACCAGCTAGAGGTCGTTGTGGGGCTCTTGCCTTCACTAAACGCCCCAACGGTCTCAGGCCTCTACAAATCGGACTGGTTCAGTGTGGAGTCTGTTGTTTCCGAGGAAATAGTTCGTAGTCTGATACCCAAACTGCTCAAGGCCGGAGCTACGGGAATAATAGAATATTCATTGAATAAGGTGCTCTAGTGATGACTTTGCCAGCATAACTATTCCACCGATTTCTATCATACAATGTGTGAGTCACGGGCAAAACTACCGACCACGTTCTTCAAGGATGTGGTCGGTTTTCATTTTGAGGATCCTCCGGTTAGCATTGTTCCAGGAAACATTCATCTCCCGGAATTTCATCTATCACATAGTCTACATCCTGTTTCATTGCCTTTCAGCTTTGACTCTCATGGCATCAACGGAGATGGAACAACTGGAATCCCCAGCTTTTTGTTAAGGCTCTTCAACAAAAGGATTTCTGGCCATCCTGCAGGTGCAGTTTCCTTCATCGCCATTGTTCCATTCCCGGATTATCTTTTTCAGGCCATTCCTGTCCAGGTCGAGAAGTTCCTTGACATTTCCCTGTGTGAGCAGTCTCATTTTGTACGCAAAGAAAACGGCTTCTTCAAGCAGTCCGGGGGAAAACGGCAATCTCTCCTTTAGGAGACCACGTCTGTCCAGCAAATCTATGACCAGCCTGTAAGAGTTCTGAGCCTTTTCGAGATTTGCAGCCATAAATGACCAAAGCCTCCTTTAAAAATAGTCTTTGTATATAGTGAAATTTTAGGAACAGAGGGTATCAGGTGTCAAGACTTGACCTGACAATGCAACCTGAAGAAATTTCTATGAAATGCTCGGATATGTCCGCAATGTCTGAATAGTCATGGGTTATTACCAGTATTGTTTTCGTGCCTGATCTGCCAAGGTCCTGAATAATGCCATTCATCAAGGCGTGGCTTTTGCTGTCGAGGTGGGATGTTGGTTCATCGAAAAGGAAGACCTCGGGGTCTACTGCCAGCGCACGAGCCAGAGCCACACGCTGGGCCTCACCTCCTGATAGCGATCGAGCCTGTCGTTTCTCAAAACCTTCCATGTCAACCCTGCATAACACCTCAGAAAGTCTGGACCTGATGTTTTTTTTGTCCAAGCCCCTGATTTTGAGCGCCCAGGCTACGTTTTCATATACATCTGTGTTGAACAGATAGGGCTTTTGAGTCAGGTATCCTATCCTTCGTCTGAATGATAATCGGTTACCCCTAGTAACCGGCTTGTCGAAAAAACTGATCGAACCACTCGCGGGTTGGTCCACAAAGGATAACAATTGCAAAAGAGTGGTTTTCCCGGAGCCATTCGAACCAAGAACGGCTGTAACTACCCCGGAGGGAATTCTCAAAGACTCAATCGACAGTACCTGACGGGTCCCGTAGCTGAAAGTAACATGATCCAGTGTATACGCTATATTCATGACGAATGTTTCTGGAGAGAATAAAGGGCAAGGTTTACTAGCAGAGCTACTACCAGAAGAGCGATTCCCAAGGCCATCCCCAATTCGAATTCTCCCTTGCTGGTTTCAAGCGCAATGGCTGTCGTCATTGTCCGGGTGAACCCCTTGATGTTTCCACCCAACATCATCGCCACCCCAACCTCGGATATAACCCTCCCAAAAGCCAGGGCTGCGGCAGCCGTGATTGCGAATCGGCCCTCCCTGAGAATCTGGCAGAACTCCTGCCAGGCGTTTGCGCCAAGTGTCCTGCATGTCACAAACAGTCGTGGATCAAGCGCCTGCACTGCGCTCAGGGTAAGGTTGACCACTATTGGGGTTGCCAGAAAAAAAAGCCCCAGTTCCATACCGAAAGGAGTAAAAAGCAGTCCGTATTCTCCCAATGGACCCTTGCGACTTAAAAATGCATAGAACATCAACCCCAAGACAACAGTCGGAAATGCCATTGCCGTGTTCAATGTCAGTATGAGGGTTCTTTTAAAAACAAAATTCTTTAGAGCGATCAAAACACCCAGTGGGATACCCACAATTGAGGCTGATGTTACCGCCAGCAGGGACACTTTTAACGAAGTCCAAATTATGAGATAGACTTCGGCATCAAACCGAATGATTAAACCGAGGCCATCGAGAATTCCCTGTATTATAAAATTCAATTAAGTCCCTTGTAGTATTTTGGTGATCCCAAATGTCCCTAATTAATCAAAAATAAATCGTCTGCCCGGTATCTATGGCATTGGCCACCAACTCAATCGCCTTCATGGCTTTAAGCGCACGTTCACCGTCTACAATCGGCTTTTTCCCCGAACGGACGCAATGCACAAACTCCTCAATTTCCAACCTTAAAGGCTCTTTATTTTCAATTTCGATTTCCTCAGAATGAAAATCCCGCATCACGCAAGTCCCCAACCGGTCAACCATGAGGTTTTCAGCTCTATGCTGGACAAGGGTGCGATCAATTGTGTCTGCCTCCAGATAACTCGTCTTCGTGGTCACGGATATAGTTCTGGTCTTTTTTGGGGAGGCCTTGGACGTCACCAGGATCGCCGTTGCTCCGCTCATGAACTCTATCCTAGTGTAGGCTATGTCGTTGAGTTGTGAAAAGACCGATCTGCCCGAGGCTGAAACGCTCTTGATCTCCGAATCAGCTATCTCGAGCGCCAGATCGATGTCATGAATGAGAAGATCGTAAAGGACATCCACATCGAGGCACCTGGATCCGTCAAAAGGATTCAGTCGATGCGCGTCAATTGTGATCACGGTTTCCTGCCCTGATTTAACTAACTCCATAAGCTTGGCCACAGCCGGATTATAGCGCTCTATGTGTCCTACCATAAGAGCCACACCGTTCTTTCGCGCCCGCTCCACAATCCTTTCTGCATCGTCAGCATTGGCTGCAAGCGGTTTTTCGACCAGCAAGGCCCTCGATTTTTCGAGGCATTTGATCGCTATGTCATAATGCAGGAATGTAGGAGCGGCAATGGTGAGAGCTTCAACTTCGTCAATCAACTCGTCGAGGGTTGAGAACGCCTTGCATGAATAACGGTCACAAATTTCCATGACCCTGATTTCATCGAGGTCATGGAAACCCACGAAATCAACATCACTCATTTGGTTGAGAATTCTGACATGATGCTGGCCCATTGCGCCCACACCAATCACTCCAACGCGCGTCTTTTTGAGGTCCGTTTTCATAAAAGAAAAGATACACTTCTGGCGCTCCTTCGTCAAAGGTTTAGAGGTTTACTTTATCAACTCAGTTGTGGTTAAATGTCCTCGCTCGGAAAGATGTGGCTACTGTTGTGATAGACGTCCTGTGTCTTAATTTTTGCTGAAAAACTTTAAATTCGACTTGAGGGAGGAGCCCATGGTGCGCATCGTGTCTTTCTCGTTGACCCTGTTGGCATTAATGTTTTCCCTTGCTTCAGCATCAGATCCCATCAACGTTGGGGCTCTCTTGCCCATGACTGGCAGCGTTGCCGCATTCGGACAAATGGGATGGGATGGGTTTCAGACAGCTCGAAAGATTCAGCCACAAGCCTTGGGCAGACCTGTTGAATTAAAACTTTCGGATACCAAATCGGACAAGGTCGATTCTGCAAACGCGATGTCACGACTGATTGAGCGGGAAAAAGTTGTGGCGGTGCTTGGTGAAATGATTTCCGGAGACACCATAGCAGCCTCGGATTATTCCGAACGAGCCAAAATTCCCATGATTTCCCCCACCGCGACCAACCCAATAGTCACTCAGGGAAAGAAATTCGTTTTCAGGGTCTGTTTCATAGATCCTGAACAGGGAAGGGTCGGCGCCAGGCTGGCCATTGATAACCTCAAGGCAAAAACTGCCGCAATAATCTATGACATCTCACAGGACTACTGTGTAGGGCTTAAGACATTTTTCCAGAGGGAATTCACCCAGTCTGGAGGAAAGATTGTCTCTGAAACCATGTTCAAGACAGGTGACAGGGACTTCACCCCACAACTCAGCCGGATCAAGTCATTGAATCCAGATGTCATTTACGCCCCCATTTACTATACTGAGTGCGCCCTGATCGCTAAACAGGCCCGGGAAATGGGTCTTACAGCTCCGATCCTAGCCGGGGATGGTGTGCAGGCGCCGGAACTCATGCAGCTTGGCGGAAAGGATGTTGAAGGACTGTACTTTACCGCCCATTTCCACGAAGACATGGTCGAAACCCCCATCGCAAAGAAATTTCTCGAGCTTTTCAGGAAAGAAACAGGAAAAGAGCTGGATTCCTACTCGGCCCAGGCCGCTGACGCATACTTTCTTCTTATTGACGCTATTAACCGTGCCGGGTCGGCGGACCCACAAAAAATACGTGATGCAATTGTCGAAACCAAGGATTTCAATGGCGTGACCGGTAAGATAACCATGAAACCGGATGGAAACGCTATCAAGGCAATGGTCGTGAATAAGGTAAAAGATGGAAAGTTTGCCTATGTCACAACCATAATGCCATGAACATGGTTTCATGAAATTTTTTCGGATAATCAGGCCAACACGGGCTGGTCGTGGTGATCAAATCTGCGCGAAGACTGTTTCAGGAAGTTGATATGTTTCAGACCACATTTTAAATTGTCACTTCCAAAGGCACAAAAGTGGACATCGGCTTTGCTACTCAACAAATAATTTACGGGCTCACAGTCGGTTGTCTTTACGGTCTGTTAGCCATTGGCTATACAATGGTTTACGGAGTCCTGAGACTGATCAATTTTGCTCATGGCGACCTATTGATGGTTTCGGCCTACGTGGCATTTTTTGGGATTGTCATTTTTAGTTTTCCCTGGCCACTTGCTTTTGCTGGAGCCGCGCTGATCACTGGTTTTATCGGCATCCTAATAGATCGGGGCGCCTATAAGCCTATTAGAAAAAGCCCAAGAATCAGCGCCTTGATTACTGCGATCGGAGTGTCCTTTCTGCTTGAAAATCTGGCCCTTGTTATCATTGGCGGTCGACCGAAACCATTTCCCATTCCAATGCTATTTGAAGGCTCCCTGTCGGTCGGGCAGGTGAAATTACCAATCCTGTCCATCTGGGTGCTGGCTGTGACAACTGTGTTGTTGATGATAGTGCTCGCCATCATCAACAAAACCAGGATAGGGATGGCCATGAGAGCCCTGTCCAGAGACATGGAAACAGTTTCATTGATGGGGATAGATGTGAACCGCGTAATTTCGTTCACCTTTGCCTTAGGCTCCATGCTGGCTGCTTTTGGCGGTGTAATGTGGTGCATGAAGTATCCTGCCATAGAACCTTTCATGGGAGTTATTCCGGGATTGAAAGCTTTTGTGGCGGCAGTGCTGGGTGGCATAGGAAATGTCACCGGCGCAGCTATAGGCGGCCTGATACTGGGTTTGGCCGAAGTGTTGATAGTGGCTGTGCAACCTGACTGGTCGGGATATCGGGACGCCATTGCTTTTTGCATAATGATATTCATCCTGTTGACCAGGCCAACAGGCATCATGGGCCAGAAGTTACCCGATTGATCTGTTGGTAAATCTGGAGGGCTAATATCTAATTGGTGAAGGAAAACCCGACAAGAGACAAACTTTTGACCTATATGGCCGTGGCGGCGTTGTTGATTTTTTTGTGGTACGCCGAAAGCCATTTCAGCCAATACAGCCTCAGAATTATAAATAATATCGGCATATTCATTGTTCTGGCAGTTAGTTATAACCTGATTAACGGGATTGCCGGACAATTTTCTCTTGGAACTAACGCCTTTCTGGCCGTAGGGGCTTATACCAGCGCTATTTTCACCTTGTCCCCCGAAGAAAAGATCAGATCATTCATCATTGAGCCAATGATATGGCCGTTGTCCGAGATCAGTCTTTCCTTTCCCCTTTCCCTTTTGCTGGCCGGAGTGGTCACAGCGCTTATAGCATTGTTAGTGGCGCTTCCGGTTTTCAGGGTTCGCGGTGATTACCTGGCTATTGTTACGCTGGGATTTGGTGAAGTGGTTCAGGTTGTTGCCAATAATGTCGTTTCAGTAACCAACGGTCCGCTCGGGATCAAGGGGCTGGCGCCACACACCAACATATGGTGGAGCTGGGGAATCTGCATATTTACCGTTTATTGTGTGGTCAGGCTTATAAACTCTAGCTATGGGCGGGCCATGAAGGCAGTCAGGGAAGACGAAACGGCTGCTGAAGCAATGGGTATCAACGCCTTCCGCATTAAAACGCTCGCGTTTACTTGCAGCGCATTTTTTCAGGGTGTCGCTGGCGGTTTATTGGCCCACCTCATCACAACAATATCTCCCTCACTCTTCACTTTCATGCTCACGTTCAATTTGTTGATCATTATTGTCATAGGTGGTCTGGGAAGCACTACCGGCGCAGTACTTTCCGCCATTTTGATCACATGGGGCTCAGAGGCTTTGAGAATAGTTGAGGAACCTTTCACATTCTTCGGCTACGATTATTCTGGAATACCTGGCATGAGAATGGTGTTGTTCAGCATAATTCTGATCCTGGTGATGCTATTCGCGCGTCGAGGAATCATGGGGAGAAACGAATTCAAATGGTCGGTATTGCTCAACCGGTTCGGTCGGCAGTCTAAATCTGAGGCAAGAACTTCATGAGCGGGAACCTTTTAAGAATCGAGTCCCTGGTTGTTCAGTTCGGGGGGGTATGCGCAGTCAATGGCCTGAATCTCGAGATTGAGAATTCTGAAATCATTGGACTGATTGGTCCCAACGGGGCGGGAAAGACCACTGCCTTTAATGTCATTACAGGAATGGTGAAACCGACTACCGGAAAGGTGTATTTCCTCAATAACGAGATCACGGGTAAAACGGCTCCATTTATAGCCAGAAGCGGAATAGCACGAACTTTTCAGAATATACGGCTGTACGATGACCTCACAGTCATTGAAAACGTTATGGTAGCAGCCCATTCATCAGTATCGTACTCATTCCCGGAGGCCATACTGGGTATTGGTCGTTTTGGCCGGGACGAGAGACGTATCAGAATAAAATCCATGGAACTTCTGGAAATGATGGGCTTGGAACGTCTGGCCTCAGAGAAGGCTGATTCCCTGCCGTATGGTTCACAGAGAAAGCTTGAAATAGCCCGCGCGCTCGCTCTGGAACCAAAACTCCTGTTACTGGACGAACCCGTGGCAGGAATGAACCCAGCGGAAACCTCAGACTTTGCTGAATTCATTCTGAAACTTAGGGACAACATGACCATTGGAATCGGTCTGATTGAACACGACATGAGTTTTGTAATGAATGTTTGTGACAGGATGAAGGTGATAGACCACGGGGTTGAAATCGCATGGGGCGATCCTCAGCATATTCGAAACAACCAGCGGGTAATTAAGGCTTATCTAGGGGAAGGTTAAAAGAACACAGGCGAAAAAGAAATGCTGCAGGTCGAGGATCTACATGTCAGTTACGGTGGGATCAAAGCTTTGAAAGGGATTTCGATCGAAGTCGGTCCTGGAGAAATAGTGTCTTTATTGGGCTCGAATGGCGCGGGCAAAAGCACCACGGTGAGGGCAATATCAGGATTGGTACCAATAGGCTCCGGGGAAATAAGCTTTAATGGAATCAGACTGAAAGGCATGAGTCCACACAAGATTCAGCGACTTGGGTTGGCTCATGTGCCCGAGGGAAGAAAAGTGTTCGCCAACCTTACAGTCAACGAAAATTTGCTCATGGGGGCTTACAACAATCATGATAAGTCCGACATACTGAAGCTGCTTTTTCGATTTTTCAGTATATTTCCCGCTTTGAACGATAAGAGACAACAATTGGCCGGGACGCTTTCCGGTGGGGAACAGCAAATGTTGGCAATAGGAAGGGCCATGATGTCCAAACCTAAAATGCTGGTAATGGATGAGCCATCGCTGGGACTCGCCCCCCTAGTCGTAAGTGATGTATTCAATGTCATAAAACAAATACGGACCGAAGGCGTGACAGTACTGCTGATAGAACAAAACGCCAATGCAGCTCTCAAGATTTCGGACTATGCGTTTCTTCTGGAAAACGGAAGACTGTCCCTGGAAGGAAAAGGGCTGGAGCTACTAAATGACCCGCGTGTAAAGTCAGCTTACTTGGGAGATACAAATTATAAAGCGGTTTTTGACAACTAAATTGTCAGGAAAACCTCACTTTTCTGATTCATAATTAATAAAAACCACAAGAAGATGCTTGACTCTTTTTGTATGTACTGATAGCAAGAAGCCGGCCTCAACCTCGGGGGAGGGAGGGGCCTTTAAACCGGCGAACCGGAGGGCGAGTTTAACAGCCTCACCTCCGGTTTATTTTATTCCAAATCTGCGCCTGTTCCTCCTAAGATTGAATCCGGACTTTACATAAAGTTTATAATGTTTTATAAAAACAATTTACGTTATGGCATTTGGTTGCATGGCGCAGGCGGATGAGTTTATCAAAGAAAGAGCGTGAAATGGTTGGAAAGACAAAGGTGGAGGAAGTTGATCGAAAATCTCAACGCACTCTCCTTCAAGAATATACCGAGGCTCTGGTTATAGCCATAATTCTGGCGATACTCATAAGGGCCCTCTTTGTTCAGGCATTCAAAATACCCTCCGGATCGATGGAGCCAACCCTCCTGATTGGCGACCATATTCTGGTAAGCAAGCTTATTTACGGGGTAAAGGCGCCTTTCACGAACACTAGATTCCCGGCAATTTTTAAACCCGAACGTGGTGACGTAATAGTCTTTGTCTATCCGGAAGACAGAACCAAGGATTTTATCAAGAGAGTGGTAGCAGTTGGTGGCGACACCGTGGAGATCAGGAACAAGCGCTTGTATGTTAATGGTCAGGAAACCATTATGCCTCAGGCGAGGTTTTACAGTAACGTCACAATGCCTGGAGACATCAGTCCGCGGGATAATCTTGCTCCTACAAAAGTTCCGGACGGTTTCCTGTTTGTGCTGGGGGACAACAGGGACTTCAGCCATGATAGCAGGTTCTGGGGTTTTGTGCCCGTAGAGGATGTCAAAGGCAAAGCCTTCCTCATTTATTATTCATCACAGGATCTTGCTGATGTCAGGTGGAGCAGGCTTCTGAATTGGATCAGATAGACTTCATGGCTCTTTTTGAAGTCTCAGGCTCCAGGACTATCCTGGTTCAGTTTGGCCAGCTCACTGTCAAGAAATCTGTTGAATGATTCGCAGATGGGGCAAATCCTTCTGTTTTTTCTGGTAACAGTATAGAGCGGTCTTCTAAACCTTAAGCCAGAAATAACACAGGACCCGAGTGTTCCGGTCAGCAGCTCATACGAGACTGCATGAACCGACATAAAGGACACTCCAATACCTGATTTAACCCCTTGTTTTACAGCTTCAGCGTCTCCCATTTCTGCCGCCACATTGAGATGGGATATGTCGATCCCATTCTGGGACAAAATCCTTAAAGTGACCGATCGGGTTCCCGACCCGTGTTGCCTCAGAATAATCGGCTCGGATTCGAGTTCCTGCAGGCTGATGTGTTCCAGTCCGGCCCAGGGGTGATCCGGCGGTGTTATCAGAATTAACTCGTCTTCAATTAATTCGGTGAATATGAGCTTTCTGTCATTTCGAGGTGACCCGACGTACCCAACCTCGATTGAGCCGTCAAGCACCTGGTCGATGATCTCGGATGTTGCCGATATCTTCATCATTATCTGCACTTCCGGGTTCAGCGACTTGAATGCTCCAAGATACTTGGGTAGGACATAGGCCCCAGGCACACTACTGGCTCCCACAAGAAGAGTCCCTGATATCTTGCCGTTAAACTGTTCGAGGGCCTGGATTGCTTCCCTGTAGGTTCTGACTATTTGTTTTGCATACTGGCTGAAAACTTTTCCTGCTGGCGTTGCGCCAACTTCACGTCCGAGTCGGTCAACCAGACGCTCATTCACCGCCTCCTCAAGACATTTTATATGTTCGCTTACTGTTGGCTGAGAAAGATCTAGAGATTCAGCCGCTTTTGTGAAACTACGTAATTCGATAACCTTGAGAAATACTTCTAAACGTTTAATATCCATTTCAGCAAAACCTGTGTCCTCAAAGACCTTCCGGATGCGGCTTATCCCTGTCCCCTTCTGTTTATGGCATACGAGCCCTGTGGTCCCCTGAAAGGTAGAATCAGGAGGTCCAGAAAGCCGAGCCTGGAAGGATTTCTGAATTGATTGAGCCCGATGGTCATGTCAATGTGGCCTTTTCTGGGCTGGCCACGGTATGTGCCCATGAGCCTGTCCCACCAGGGAAGACTGAAACCGAAATTGCTGTTAGTCTCGGTCGGAAAAACAGAATGATGAACTCGGTGCATGTCAGGCGTTACCACAAACAGCCTTAAAACAGCGTCAGTATCCACCGGAATCTTGATGTTACCATGATTGAACATGGAAGTGGCGTTGAGCAGGATTTCGAATATCACAACCCCCAGAGCTGGAGTCCCCAGTGCAATGATCGCGGCCCCTTTTACCAGCATGGATAGCAGCATCTCCAAGGGGTGAAAACGGGTTCCTGTCGTAACATCAATGTCCATGTCGGCGTGATGCATCATGTGCAGACGCCAGAGGCTCGGGATTGCGTGAAACATCACATGTTGAAGGTATATTACAAAATCCAGCGCTATGACGGATAGCAGCACAGACATCCAGTATGGCATGGCGATGGCGTTAAAGAGTCCCCATTGATGGCTTGACACGAAAAGGGCTATTCCTACTGCGCCAGCGGAAAAGAAAAGTCTTATAAAAAAGGTGTTGACCAGGATTATTCCTATGTTGGCGAACCACCTGGCCGATTTCGATGTAGTGAGGGTGCGTCGTGGGGATAGCGCTTCAGCGATGCCGACAGCAGAAAATATGCCCAAAAAAAATATCAGCCTGATTAAGGCTTCATTATCTGACACAAATTCCGTCATTTTGATACATCCCCCTTTGCAGACTTATCCAGAATGAGGCGGGACGGCGACGCTAACTTTAAGAAAGGTTTTCCTGATGACTACCCTTTTAAATAGCTCTACGCCGTCCCGTTCACTGTTGCAGAATCTGCTATTTAAATGTTTTCCCGGCCCAGCAGTATCTCTATCATTTTTGAGGCTTCAGGAACTATTTTTCCTGTAGACTTGGCCGCCTGTTCGCTGAACTTCACCCCGGACTCGCCTGAAAATTTGTTCCAGGCCTCAGAATCAAGTATCAGGAATGGTACCATGCCCTTTTCATGAACCCTGGTCTCGACCGGTGTCTGATGATCGGGCATGATGAGAATCTTCCACGAATCAAACTGCTTGAGACCTTCAATGACCGGGGAGAGAATCTTTTCATCAAAGTCCTCTATGGCTTTGATTTTCAATTCCTTCTGACCGGAGTGACCAGCCTCGTCTGGAGCCTCGACGTGAAGGAATACCATGTCTTTGTGTTTGAGCGCATCGATGGTAGCCTGGGCTTTTCCGTGATAATTGGTGTCAAGGTAGCCGGTTGCTCCCTGGACATTGATTATTTCCAGCCCTGCATATTTGCCTAATCCTTTGATTAGATCCACTGCTGCGACAACTGAACCCGTCACACCGAAACGTTCCTGTAGCGTTTTTAAGGCTGGTGGTTTGCCCTGTCCCCATGGCCAGACAGAGTTAGCCGGTCCCTGACAGCGCTTGACCCTACGAAGATTTACCGGATGTCTCTCCAATATTTTCCATGACTTTATGATCAGCCTGATCAGTTTGTCTGCGCCCGGTCCTTTGGGAAGGTTGGGTGCTATCGGCTGGCCCGGGAAGTCGTGGGGCGGATGGGTTATCAGGTTGTCCGGTCCATTTTCCCATATCAAAAGATGCCTGTAAGAAACCCCCGGAGTTACCGAGAAACCTAAAGCCTCAATGTCGGGACCAAGTGTGCCTATCAATTCCCTGGCCTCAGGCGTTGATATATGATCTGCGCTGTGGTCCGCCATGACCGTAAAATTCCGGTCCAGGGTCACAAGATTCAATCTGAAAGCCAGATCTCGCTGTCTGAGCAAGACCCCCATGGACGCCGCTTCGAGCGGAGCCCTACCAGAATATACCTCTCTGGGGTTGTAGCCCAGAATGGACAGGTTGGCGACATCACTAGCCGGAGCCATGCCTTCAGGAATTGTAGAGGTCAGACCGATAACCCCTGCGCCGGCCATACGATCCATCCAAGGTGTTTTTGATTCGGCCAGACAAGTTGCTGGGTTACACCCTTCATCACACGAGTCCGCCATTCCGTCAGGAACCAGGATTAAATATTTTGTTTTAGAATCCGAGGACATTCAGCACCTTCTTCATATCCGGTTCACAAGTTACCGGTTCTCTAGATACTTTTATTGCATTATCAGGGTCTTTGAGACCGTGACCTGTCAATGTGCAGACTACTCTCTCACCACCAGCAAAGAAATTGGAGGCGCTCTTTTTTATCAATCCGGCGATCGAAGCGGCTGACGCAGGCTCACAGAAGACTCCTTCAAGGGACGCCACCATCTCGTAGGCGCGTATGATTTCTTCGTCCGTCACCATGTCGATTAGTCCGTGAGATTCATCACGAGCGGCTTCAGCCTTTTTCCAGGAAGCCGGATTGCCGATTCTTATAGCTGTTGCAAGAGTTTCAGGCTTTTCGACCACATGTCCCATGACTATCGGAGCTGAGCCCGCCGCCTGAAATCCAATCATTTTAGGAAGAGCGCTTATCCTGCCGGCATCCTTGTAGACCTTGTAACCGGCCCAGTAGGCGGTTATGTTCCCTGCGTTACCTACCGGCAGTGAGTGATACTCGGGCGCTTCTCCAAACCAGTCGCAAATCTCAAAAGCCGCCGACTTTTGGCCCTCGATCCTGTGAGGGTTGAGTGAATTTACCAGCGTGATGGGATAGCTATCTGAAATTTCGCGAACAATTTTCAATGCGTCATCGAAATTTCCCAGGACCTTTATAACCGTGGCGCCGTGAATCATTGCCTGAGCGAGTTTTCCCAAAGCAATTTTTCCTTCCGGGATGACTACGAAAGCCTTGATTCCTGCCCGTGCAGCATAAGCGGCGGCGGCGGCCGATGTGTTACCGGTGGAAGCGCAAATCACGGCCTCTGAGCCGGCTTCCACAGCTCTTGATACTGCAACCGTCATGCCCCGGTCCTTGAATGAGCACGTCGGGTTGAGACCTTCAAATTTAAGGTATATCTGTATCTTTGGATTTATTTGCTGGGCCAGTCTCGGAGCCGGGATTAATGGAGTGTTTCCTTCGAGGATTGACACTATGTGTCGGTCATCCTTAAATCGATAGAAATCAGCGTATTCTCTTATAATGCCTTTCCACATGATTCAGTTTTGCGTCCGAGTGGCGCTTCTCCTTTGTTTGACTTATAGTCCGCTTCTAGCAGAGTTCTTCATCCTCGATCCTGATGATAACCGGCGATCCTTCTACTGCGTCCAGGAGCCCTATCTTTCCGATTGCCTGGCGAATATCCGCCTCTTTGGCGACATGTGTCACAAAGACTACAGGTACGGCTCCGACTGAAAGCCTTCTTTTCTGAACTACCGAATGAATGCTGATGTTATGCTCAGCCATTATTCCCGCTATCCTGGACAGGACGCCCGGTTTGTCTGAGGCCTGAATCCTGAGATAATAGTTCGTGTCTATTTCATTAATATCCATTACGCGGCCGGATGATAGCCTTTCATCAGCATATCCCAGAGGAGGAACCTTACTTTCCGCGTCCCGGCCAATATTCCTTGCTACTTCCACCACGTCACCGATCACGGCTGAAGCGGTAGGTTCACGACCTGCGCCACGACCATAGAACAATTGCTCCCCAACCATGTCTCCCTTGAGGTAAATTCCATTGAACACCCCATCGACCTGGGCGAGTGGATGTGTTCGAGGAAGCATGGTGGGATGCAGCCTGACCTCGACCATATCTCCATGACGTATGGCTATAGCCAGAAGCTTGATCTTGTAATTGAAGTCCTGGGCCATGAGTATGTCAAACGAATCAATTTTCGTGATGCCCTCTACAAATATCTTGTTCACAGGAATGAGAATGCCATGAGTAATGGCTAGTACCAGCGCCAACTTGTGTGCGCTGTCTATTCCTTCTATATCAAGCGTGGGGTCGGCTTCGGCATATCCGAGTTCCTGGGCCTTTTTCAGCATCTCGTCAAATGAAATACCGGGGTTGTCCGTCATGGCCGTCAGAATGAAATTGCACGTCCCGTTGAGTATCGCCAGAACCTTGTCAAACCTGTTGGCAACCAATCCTTCCCTCAGGGATCTTATGATAGGAATCCCACCTGCAACAGCCGCCTCAAAGGCTATGTCTGAGTGACACTGTTTTGCCAGTCTGAAAATGTCCACTCCAGACTCAGCCAGCAAAGCCTTGTTGGCAGTCACAACCTGTTTTCCATTTCTCAGCGCTCTACTGATAAAAGTTCCTGCCGGCTCGTAACCCCCGATTAACTCAATTACGATCTGGATTTCCGGATCATCCAGGATTTCGTTGACATCGGTGGTCAATGTCCCCGGTTCAAGATCCAGTCCCCTAGGAGTCACTATGTCCAGATCAGCGATTTTTTTGAGTCTGAGTCTGAAGCCGATGCGTTCTTCCAGCAGCTTTCCGTTTTCTTTTAATATCTTGGCTACGCCAACTCCTATTGTTCCGTAACCAATCAACCCTATACAGATTTCTTTCATAAAAAGCCTCAAACCATCATCATAACGCGTTTCAGTCTTCGATAACGAGTCCTTGAATTAAAAAAGCCATTACGGGACTGCGTCTTTACAGTCCCGATTCTGGGCAAAATCCTAGACTGCCACATCCTGGACCACATCGTCCTTGGACCTGTCTTGATTAACATGACCGGACAAAAAGCTTCTGATGCCCCTCACAGCCTGGTTGATGCGCATCCTGTTCTCCACAAGCGCAAATCTCACATGCTCGTCCCCAAACGGGCCAAAACCAATCCCTGGGCTAACCGCAACTTTCGCCTGCTCAGTCATTATTTTTGAGAATTCGAGTGAGCCCATTTTGAGGAAAGGTTCGGGAATCTTGGCCCAGGCGAACATCGTGCCCTTTGGAGGATCTATGTGCCAGCCCGCTTCATTCAATCCGTGACACAAAGCGTCCCTTCGGTCTTTATACTCCTGGACAATGTCACCAACGCAGTCCTGCTTATCGTTTAAAGCAATAATAGCGGCTATCTGAATCGGCTGAAACATCCCATAATCTATATAGCTCTTTAGTCTGCGTAAAGCCTCTATCATCTGAGGATTACCCGCAGCGCACCCTACTCTCCAGCCGGCCATTGAGTAGCTTTTTGAAAGAGAAAATGTTTCTATTCCTACTTCTTTTGCTCCGGGAACCGCCAGGAAACTAGGCGCTTCATACCCGTCAAAAACCAGGTCGGCGTAGGCAAAATCATGAACTATCATGATCTTGTATTCGTGAGCAAATTCGACAATCCGCTTGAAAAAGTCATTGTCAACAACCATCGTAGTCGGATTGTGAGGAAAGGAAATAATCAGCATTTTAGGCAAAGGCCAGGTTAGTCGAACCGCTGTCTTCAGGTCCTCAAAGAAATCGCTGTCCGGTCTGATCGGGACGTGTCTTAAATCTCCACCAGCTATCACAACAGAGTATGGGTGAATCGGATAGGTAGGAGATGGAACAAAAACGACATCACCAGGATTGATTGTAGCAAGCACCAGATGGGCAAGGGCGTCCTTGGCG
>CALDNG010000436.1 GCA_937915285.1 uncultured Desulfomonile sp.
AAGGAAGCCAACCGCTTATCGAGTCAACCTCGTACCCACCCTGTTGGCAGGTCACCCGGCGGGAAGCTTTCCCCTGCAAATGGATGACGTGGTTTACGTGCCCACAATGAGCCGCCCAAGGATATTCGTGTTTGGCGAGGTAAAAACGCCCGGAGCCTATGAAGTGGCGGATGTCGCTACCATCACTCAGGTCATATCTATGGCCGGTGGACTGCTTGATACAGCATGCAGGAAGTCCCTTCTCGTAATCAGAAAACAATGCGATAAAGGTCCGCCAGCCATGCTCGTCGACCTGAACAATACCCTCAGATCCGGAGGCGTGAACGAATACACCCTCGCCGCTGGTGATGTGCTCTACGTTCCCAAGAGCTGGATATCAAACGTCAACGTACTGATAGACCAATGGCTGACCAAGGGACTTTACGCCCTTTTGCCGGCCAACTCGCCATTAGATTTCTATATCGATATGTGGGAAGCCATCTTCCGGAAGAGGAAACTCGACGCCGAAATATGGAACCTGTATAATGGAGGAAGTATATCTCAAGGGTTCTGATGCCTTGACGGAAGCACGAAAAGAGTTGGAAGTCCATATAGAGCTCTAGTATCTGGAACGACGACATCTTGGGCTTGACTCAAGAACCCCGTATGAGGTCCATTGGAGTATCCTTAACGAAGTCAAGGTAGCAGCATGGCGAATACGCTTGTCACATGACATTCTCGCCGGTAGAAACAGGACGATGGGACTGCTGCCTACGCACATGGAGCAATTAGAAAAAGTGGGCATAAAATTCTCTCTCTAGAAATCTCAGGCGCATGACACCCCCGCATTCACCGGCCTATCCGGGCCAAGTGTCATGCGCTCTGCCTCCTCTCCTCTCACACCCTAGGAATCCACTTAAATTGATATGTCTTCTTGGAGCCTTGTTTTCAAACCACCTGACAAATAAGAATTGGACTAAATTGTTCGAAATGATAAGATGAAATGAGGAGTAGAGTGTGGCTGACTCACTGTCTTGTTCACAGATAAGGTGCAGAGGCGACCATTGACTATGGTTGTCAAGGGGATGAGATGGAATTCAACCTTAAACAGATTGACGACATAACATTTGCCAAGGTGAGTGAAGAATCCATAAGGGCGGACAATGCCGCCGAGTTTCGAACATGTCTTCTTGATCTTATAAAACCTGGGGCGAAGATTGTTCTGGACATGGGGAGCCTGAAATTCATGGACAGCTCCGGAATAGGAGCGCTGTTGTCATTTGTCAGAAAGTCGGAAAACCCTAAGGAGACTTTTCGGTTATGTAATGTCACCAGGCAGGTTCAGAATCTGTTTGATCTGGTGAGAGTTAACAGATTTCTGCAGGTTTATGAAAATTGCGATGAAGCTCTGGGTTCATTCCACAAATAGTTTATTTAGATTTGAAAGCAATGATCAATGCATCTCACCAGGCTCTATCCCGATCAGTTTTTGCATCCGGCGTTCAGGATTTAAGAATGAAGGGGTGAACAAGGCTACCCCGTCATAAGATCTTTTACAATGATGCGATCCCAGAATCACATGCCGGTAATTCCCCAAACTCTGGAAATGCTCCAAAAACAGTCACATACGTTGGGATTACTCTACCTGGACAACGCTGCCAGAAAAGAGCGTGAGGAGATGGACTCATGACTGTTTCATACACCAGGGATGGTTCAGAGGAGTTCAATCATCGACTCAATGACGCATTGACAAGAATAGCTGATCGGGTCGAAAGCGACATGGGTCCCAACCTGGTTTCATTAATCCTTGGTGGTGGTTATGGTCGAGGAGAAGGTGGAATCGTAATCAGGGATGGTAAGGAATTCCCCTACAATGATCTGGACTTCACCCTGGTGGTAGAGGATAAATCGTCTGTCCCGTTTGAAAGGCTCAAAGCGGTGAGCGATGAATTTGCCGGAGAGCTTGGTATTCACGTTGATTTCAGCAGGCCCCTGACCGTCAGGGACATACGGAACTGGCCTCGCTGGATGATGTGGCATGATCTTGTCAACGGTCATTTTGCACTAAAAGGACCGCCTGATCTCTTGACCAAGAATGCGCCGGCTGACCTGCTTGCGCCTCTCCCGGTGATAGAGGCTACCCGACTCCTGCTAAATCGCGGCGCCGGCGTCCTGTGGTCACTTCGGGTAGCCAGAGGCCTGGAGAAAGAGCCTGACGCGGATTTCGTTCGGCGGAACTACTACAAATGCGCCCTTGCGCTTGGAGACTCTCTGCTGATCGCATTCGGCAAATATACCACCAGGTATTATGGCAGGGACATGTTGCTTGCGGGGTTGGCAAAATCTGAATCTGACGTTGAAAAACTTCATTTGGGGGATTTATACGACGAGGCCTTGAGATTCAAATTCCGTCCGGATGCCGTATCCGGGGAGTCAAAATCCGAGACACAGATCCTGAGACTTTCGGAAACATGGGGTAAGGTGTTCCTCCTGGTGGAGACTGTTCGTACCAAGGTGAGCTGGCGATCTCTGGATGAATATGTAGCCTGGCACGGAATTAGGGAGCAGGATCAACATACTCTGAAGTTATTTCTGCGTAATCTGGTCCGAAATCTTGGAATGGGTAGACTCAGTCTAAAATATCCCCGTGAGCAATTATATAGACAATTGCCAGTATTGCTTGGCCTAGTTAAAAGGGCTTCTGCCAACTGGCCTGAGGAATCTCTGACGTTTCTGCAGACTTGGGATAGGTTCAATTAAATGGATAGGCTAGAACTCTCTGAATACTCGTCGGCCTTGGGACTGGAATTGGTTTCACTTGAGATCATTCAGGAGAACAAGTATTGCGTGATTTATCTGGGCAATACGAATTCAGGCAAATGCATAGTGAAAAAATACAGGGGTGAAGATCCTGCCCTTGTTCGGATTGAGGCTGAGGCTTTGGCTTTTTATCATGAACTGGCAAAGGATGATGAATTGCTCATTGATTCGAGGTCGCCAATCCTGAATGAGGAAAAGAACATCCTGTGCATAGGATTTGTAGAGGGAGAGCGGTTCAGTGATTTCATTTGCAGCGCCAGGAGAGACCCAGCCCTCCAGGCGAGGGCATTTCACCACATGCGTACTCTCGGGAAATTGCTAAGGACCATCTACGAACAGACCAAACAGCCCAAAAAAGAAACTGATCCTCTCATCTTCGAGTATTTTGATTACAGTTCGAGGCGCCTGGAAGAGAATAAATGGTTTGGCTCGGCCTTTTTCAAAGGTTATCAAAAGTCCGCTGAGAAAATATCAGACAAATTCCGTCAGGAAAAAATAACCCCTTCTTTTGTTCACGGCGACCTGGTGTTCAAGAACATTCATGTAAATGAAAAGAGATTGGGGCTGATTGATTTTGCTAACGCAATCTATTTGAGTCACCCTCTCAATGATATTTACAACTTGAAAATAGCTTTGGCAAACATGGTCCTTAAAAAGCGGTTCAAGTCCGAGTTGATGTCAAACTTTTTTCAGGGATTCGGATCGGTTGAATTCCCCGAAATAGCCCACGAGTTCTATTTTGAATATCAGCGAAGACGCTGGTTGATGCTGAAACTTTCCTGGTTCCATGTAAAGGAGTGGTTACAGGGTTTCAGAGCGCTGGCGACTTTTGCCAAGCCTTATCGGTACAAGGTTCAACCGCTATGACTGTAGCCTCTCTCCTGGGGATTTTGACCTTTCTGGTGGGTGTGCCCTCCGTATTCCTCACACTCTTTTCACTGCCCAAACTGAAGAATCCCCTTCTGGCATTGATGGCATTCAGTACTTGTTACGTCAAAAAACCCTTTTATCAGGAAATATTCTTCGTAGCATACAGGGGAGTAGACCGGGGATTCGGTGTCACGGTGGCAGACCTGCTTTTTTTTGGTTTTTTTGTTTGGATAATATTTGGTGGCTCCAAGGAAAAAATCATTTGGGCTCCTTTCAATTCCCTTTGGTGGTTGGCGCTGATAATTGTTTCAATTCTGTCTCTGGTCAGCTCACCGGTGGCTTATTACGGCCTGTTCACATTACACAAATTCGTAAGGGGCTACGTCCTCTACTGGGTAATAGTCAATCTGGTTCGCGACAGGGAGGCCTTGAAATATGTAATTTACGGTTTGACGGCGGCAGTTCTTTTTCAGACAGCGGTCGTCATCTGGGCAAAGTATGTCACGCACACGGTTGTTAACCGATCTTTGGGGCTGTTTCCGCATCCTAACACCCTGGCTATGTATGTGGACCTGATAATCCCCATGCTATTGGCTCTGGTCCTCTCTGACGGATTCACCGGGCAATGGAAAAAACTGGCTTCGATTGCCATACTGGGTGGTCTGGTTTGCGTCATCTTCACCAAATCTCGAGCCGCCCTCATAATAGCCGGCGCGGCTCTAGGCGGAGCGACTTTTTTGTCAATCATCCTGAAGCCTACCGGTAAAAAAATTGCGCTTGCGATGGTAGGTTTTCTGCTGGTAGACATCATAGGACTGATGGCGGCCCCCAAAATTATTGAACGATTTCAAAAGGCTCCAGAGGCTTCTGAATTGACCCGCAAATACTTCAATCATGCTGCCCACGCAATGGCCAATGATCATCTGTTCGGAACCGGGTTGAACTCATATTCCTGGACTTTGGCAAATACTGAATATTATTGGTTTGTTTACGCGGAAGAAAGGGATTCTCTCGCTGATGAGGAAGAATTTAAGGAAACAAAAATGGGGCAGAGCCGCCTTGGAACCGCTCACCATATTTATTACCTTTTTGCCGCGGAAACAGGATGGCCGGGAATGATCGTCTTCATCATTTTTTTAGCGTCATATTACTTTCACAATGTTATTCTACTCTTTCAATCCAGGGACCCGTTCTACCAGTCCGTCCTGCTAGGATTGCTGGTCGGTTTTTCTACCCTGCATCTCCAAGGTCTACTGGAATGGATTTTCCGTCAAACCCAGGTCTTTTTTCTTTTCTGTCTTTTGTCAGGGCTCATGGTAGCCACTGGAAGAATCATGAAAGAAGCAAAGAGCTAGAGATCCGGAAAATACCGAGGCAAAGATGGAAAACAAGCCACAAAACAGGTCGCGCTACATCCTTTTGAATACGGTTTCGAGCTATGGACGGGATGTAGTAGATACAATCGCTTTTCTAGTGCTGATTCCATTCATTGTTAAAACTCTTGGCAATGAGGGCTTTGGTCTATGGTCACTCATTTGGTCGTTTTTATCCATTTTTGAACTGGCAGACCTCGGATTTGCGGCCTCAGTAGTTAAATACGTTGCTGATGCAAGAGGAAAACAGGATACCCAGAGATTACGCAAGATAGTTTGTACTCTCTTTTGGATTTATGTTTTTTTGGGTTCACTGGTAATGGCCGGAATTGCTGCAAGTTTGCTCTTTTTTAACCGTATCTTCCATATTCCTGCTGATCAGGCCGCCCTCGCAAACACGGTTTTGCTGATTCTCGGTTTCCGTTCAGCCCTGTATTTGCCTCTCGGCATGTTCAGAGGGGTTTTGGTCGGTTATCAGAAAATGACCGTAGCCAACATTTATAAGGCTGTCGCAAATGTTCTGTATCTTGTCGCTGTTCTGATTTTCCTGAGCATATCACCGGACATCAGGGTTCTAGCGGTTGTAAATATGGTCACCGGACTGATCCCGATGTTTGCCATGATGATTCATGTGGGCAGGATTGTACCTGATTTGAGTATCAGGCCCCGCTTCTTTGAGCGATCCTTTGTGAGGGAGTTGACTTCCTTCTCTATGTATTTTTCCTTGATCCAGATGGCTGGAATGATAGCGAGCAGGGCTGACGCACTGATTATCAAGCTGTTCCTCCCTCTGGAAATGGTCGGTATCTATTCTATTGGAATGAGGCTTTCAGACAAGGCCGCCTCCTTCTGCTCACATCTGACTAAAACCCTTTCCCCTGTTTTTGCAGAGCTGCACGGTGCCGGAGACCGTTCAAATGCAAGATCGACCTTGTATTTGGGGTCAAAAATTACCATAGCCTTCGCCACTCCCTTCCTGCTGGGGTTGGCCATACTTTCTGAGCCGTTGATAGTGGCATGGACCGGACCGGACTTCCGGGCGGCTTCCCCGGTCTGCCAATGGCTCGTTGCTGCTGCCATGGTCGGGATTGCTCATGGCAATTCCACCAACCTGCTAAGCATGGGAGGCTATCAAAAATATGTCGCCTTCAGTATATTTGCAGGACAACTACTTAATGTCCTTTTATCTTTTATGCTTATAAAGCCGCTTGGGATAACGGGTGTTTCCATGGCGACCTTTCTGTCTGCAGTCCCCATTTACATCGGACTGATACAGGGTTTGGCCTGCAGGGCGTATGGCCAGTCATACTGGCGTTTTTATCTTGGAACGCTTGTTCCGAGCCTCATCCCTGCCCTTATTATGTCCGCCTTTTTATTAGCGGCTTTAAGGTTTTACAACTTGACCAATCTTATTGAGGTGGCTATTTTAGAGTGTTTCGGCATAGTTATTTTTGGAGGGTCCTTCTGGCTCATAGGCTTCAAAGCCTCTGAGAGATCTTACCTTAAGAACAAGATTGGTGGAGCCTTGCTTCGCCGAAGGTCCTCCGGGAAAACCTGACAACTTTCTTTGTTAAACATACACGTGTGACGGTAGTGACAAGCATCGACGAACAGGCTCCCTCAGGTCCAAAACTGCCATTTGATCCAGTGACGATACTGGTTGGTTTCGTACGTCGTTGGAAACTTCTGGTTGGAATATTGATTTTTTCAGCGGGCGCTGGGGTGGCTGTGGCCTATGTGTTCGGCTCTCAGACCTTTGAGGCGGAAACCATCATATTGTACATGGCTCCAGACAAGGTTGCCGATCCATCCGGAAGAATTCCTCCTCTTAGCACCCAGGTCCAGATGGTGAAAATAAATTCTAACCTGGACAAGGTCCGCGACAGGCTCAAACTCAAGGTCCCGGTAAAAGCCCTTTCAGGAGCCATTCAGGTTCGCATCGAGAAAAAAACCTCACTGGTGTATATCGCCGCACAGTGGAAATCGCCAAAAATCGCGGCTGATCTTGCCAACGCACTGAGGGACGTATTCATTGAGAGTCAGTTGGATCTACGGCGCTACGACACAGAGAGAGAACTAAAGGATGTTGAGTCCAGTTTTAACAGCGCCAATGAAGAATGGAAACAGGCAGACGAAAAACTTCAGAATTTTATAATAGACAATAAAATTATTGATTTACCCAAGGACATACAAATCCATGTAGATCAGATTTCCAATATGGAAACTCAGTTGACCAACTCTCAGAACGAGTTGGAGACTCTGGAAACGCAAAAACAGAATTTAAAGGACAGAATCGAAATACTCGGCGAAAAGATAGCCCAGGAGAGAGCTTCCACTACGGCTACCAAGGGACTGGCAGATCTAAATATCCGGATTGAAAGGCTCAGAAGAGCCATCCATGATGATAAAGAGCAACGAAAATGGAACATAGAGCTTGAACGTGATGAAAGCGCTTTCACGAGGGCCACGGAACTTTTGGAAAAGGGGCTGATTTCCCAGCAGGAATTTGACAAGGCTAGGGCTGATTTTGAAGCAAAAGAAGTCTCCGCAGTGGATACCGACCAGATAAAGGAATGGAAGAGGCAGCTCAAGATACTTGAAGAACAGGTGATCCCCAAAGAAGAGAACTTTAAGAGCCCCTCGCAGGAGTTGCTTCAGAATTTTCAGCTAAAAGTTCTCGACATGGAACTGCAGGAGTTATCTCTCAAGAAGAAGAGTTCATTTATTGGTGACCGGATAGTACGTTTGAAATCCCGATTAGAAACGCTGACAAACCTCCAGAGACAATATAATACCCTCTCCAAGGACCTTGCGGCAAAGGAAGCTCAAAAACTCTCCTTTGAACAGCAAGTGTCCCGTTTGCGCAAGGAATATGAATCCCATAATTCTGGTTATGTCGTAGTTTCAAACGCTCCAGTGCCTTTACAAAGTCTTAAGTCAAACAAGAAAATATTCTTTGGAGCGGTTCTCGTTCTTGGAACAATGATAGGCTATGTCGCAGTGTTAGCCTCGGAACTCATGGACACTACCATCAAATCAGGTTCAGAGATTCAGGCTAAATTTTCCAGACCAGTATTTGGCGTCATACCCAATATCAGTGACTCCAGTCAGATGTTACCCACGGGAAGCGATTTCGCGCTCATAGAAATGTTCAGGATGATAGTTCTGCATATTCGTCGAGAAATCCCCAAGAAAGGCGCTGTGATCATGTTCACGAGCGCACAGAGATATGAGGGCAAGACATTTGTGGTATCAAATCTGGGGGCCTGCTTGGGGCGGCAGGATGAGCGAGTACTGGTCATGGATGCGGAGATAAGGGCAGCGCCGAGTGATGTGGATCTGAGGTATATGATTCCTGAGCGCGATAAACCGCTAAAGGGCTTGGGTGAGTGGTTATCTTTCGACGCGTTGAACCCAGATGAGATAATCTGGCCGACAGAGATAGCGGGAGTCGAGTGTATCCCGAGGCTGGAGGCGGCAGTCAACCCGGATCTGCTCGGGTCTGCAAGGATGAAGGAGTTGATGGAGGCGGTGTCCGACAGATTCAGCGTCGTCCTGATTGATGCGCCTCCTGTATCATCTTTTGTTGACGCTGAATTCCTGGCTCAGTCCTGTGACGCAATCATATTTGTGGTCAGGAGCAGGTTGTGCCCGTCTGCGACGATCAAAAAGTGCTTTGAGAGGATGAAGAACACCGGAACCCCGGTCGCAGGGTTCATTCTCAACGATGTGGACCAACTCTATCTCAAACTATCCTGAACGTTTTAATCATTTTTGACCAAAGGGATTTTTCCATCATGAACACAGTCCAGCTACCAAGACGTTTTGTCAGGAGCCATTGGGGAGGTACCGAAACGGTTGTTCTGGAAACATCCAAAAGGCTTTTGGCCAACGGACATAAGACGCGGATCATTTGTCCAATCGCTCTAACAGATCAAAAGCATGAAATAATAGAGGGTGTTGATGTAATCCGGACCCCCTACTTTTATCCCTATTTTGGCTTGTCGGCCAGCGCCAGGGCACAACTGGACCTAAAAGGCGGAAACCTGTTTTCTTTTGCGCTGATGCAAGCGCTCATGAAAG
>CALDNG010000437.1 GCA_937915285.1 uncultured Desulfomonile sp.
CGACCACCGAGATCTACACTCTTTCCCTACACGACGCTCTTCCGATCTCATTACCCCTCATTATGACCTGCTAAACAGGATTATGTCCGGTCGCCGAGATGTGGCTTGGCGTCGATTTGCAGTCAAGAGACTCCCTGAGCATGTCACAAGGGTGCTGGACGTGGCTACGGGCACCGGAGATCTGGCAATAGAGATTGCTGAGCAAAGGCCACACGTAGAAGTTGTTGGAGCCGATTTTATAGAGAAAATGATGAGGGTTGCTCAAACAAAGACTGCCGGAAAAAATCTGTTATTACGAATAAAGTTTGTCGCTGGAGACGCTAACAGGCTCCCTTTTAAGGACAAAGAATTCGATAGCGCCACCATCGCATTCGGACTAAGGAACATCCCGGACAGGTTGGCTGCAATAAAGGAAATCAGTCGCGTTATAAAGCCATCAGGAAAACTGATAGTATTAGAAATGACTTTTCCCTCGAACCTCAGATTGCGCCGCTTCTTCACCTGGTACCTGAACAAGATGATACCCATACTTGGCGGCGCGATTTCAGGAAATTTCAAAGCTTACAGATATCTACCTGATTCGATACAGGATTTTTTGAGTCCGGAGGAATTGACAATTCTGTTCGAAAAAGCTGGCCTCAGATCTGTAAAAACATTTCCTCTAACCTTCGGTCTGACTTATGTTCACGAGGGTGTCATAGAATGAGGAGGGAAGAACTCAAGGCGTGGATTCAGGCCAGCCGAGCCCCGTTCTTTGTGGCGACCCTGATTCCTATGACGCTCGGACTGGTCCTGGCAGGGGCAAGGGACTCCTGGAAGCCTTTAAGATGGCTTGTGGTGGTCCTGGCATCATTTCTTGTCCATCTGTGTACCAACCTGGCCAATGACTATTTCGATCACTACGCTGGAGCGGACTCAGGTAAATCGATTGGCGGAAGCAGAGTCATTCAGCAGGGAAAGATAGCGCCGGCAAGTATCAGAAACGCAATGATACTTTTTTACGCTGTCGCTTTTGTTTGTGGAGTCTGGATTGTAGAAGTGTCTGGAGAGAGTCTGTTGATTCCTGTGATGCTTTTCTCGTTTTTTTCCAGTCTATTCTACACTGCCCCTCCGGTGAGATACGGCTATCACGGATTGGGTGAGTTGTTTGTGGGCATTAACATGGGGCCAATCATGGTGGCAGGCACATCCGCAGCTCTGGCCGGATCATTCAGTCTTGGGGATTTGTCCGTGTCTGTTCCCATAGGAGTCATGGTAGCATTCATTCTTTACTATCAGTCGCTATCCGACATAGAAGACGACCTGGCCATCGGAAAGAGGACGCTTTCTGCCAGATTGGGCCGTTCCAGGGCAATTTGGGGGATAAGACTTTTCTACACGGCCTCAATTGCTTCCATGGTAGCTCTGGCAATTTCTGACCTGGTTTCACCGGTCGCCTACCTCTCGATACTGACTGCGCCCATGGCGTGGAGAATTGACGCAATGATAACGAAATCAGAAAACTGGTATGATTTACATGACAAGGGAGGCAAGGTCAGACTGTTTTATCTGTGTAACGGACTGTTGTTGATTGTGTCCGTTGCTCTAAAAAACTGATTCGCTACTGTTATTAAGGTCAGAATCCTTGAAAGAATTCGGATGTTATACCGAGATGTCGCCATTCCGGATCGAACCTAAGTCTCTATAATTCATCAGCCTTCGATGCGTCTTTTTGCTTGTTGCTATTATACTGATCCCATTTCAGACGGGCATCAGTCGGTGGGGGAATCATATTTGAAAGTGATTTGAAACCCGGAACTTTTCTGGAAAGCCAACTCTCTTCCTCCGATTCGAAATTAGCCTTCACCGCGTTGCCGCTATTCAGGGTGGAGCAGGAAGCTGCAAGCGCTAGGAACACAATCAGCACAAGAAATCTGGCGACAAACAATTTCATATTAAACACCTGTATCTCAAGATGTTGATGGTAAATATCCATCGATGGGTGAGCTTATATTTATTATATTCTGTAAATTCAAGAGTTATTTAAGCATTTCAAAAAAATATTCATAAATATGGAAAGTTACATTATAAAAAGATAATACAAATTATATAAACAGGATTGTAGTAAATAGTGTATCAGATGATATAAGACAAATATAAAGTAAATTATTGAGGTTATATTCCAAGATAATGGAGAGAACAAAAGCTGTAATAACTATAGGTTAGTTAAATTTGTCTGATGTTCTGGCTTAACCATTTTTCCATGACTATGGCGTCGTCATTGATCGCAGGATAATAGCGTTTTCTGAAACCTATAGAATTAAATCCAGCCTTCTTGTAGAGATTCCTGGCAGGATCATTCCTGCGGGCAACATCTAGGAGAATGCGTTTGACACCTTTTTCTGCGCAGATGTCTTCGAGTCTCCTCATCATGTGAATGCCTATACCTAGACCACGGAATTCTGGGGTGACTGCGACATTTAGAAGATGCGCTTCGTCCAGTATTATCCAGAAACACTCGAACGCCACAATTTTTTCGAAAAAACTGAAGACTAGACATCTTGAATTGGGATTGGTTAATTCTTCCAAAAACATGGAGCTTGACCACGGCGGGTTGAAGCTGTGCCGCTCTATATTCATGACGTAATTCAGTTTTTCTTCTGTCATTTCCGATTCCAGCAGTGATTCTACACTAAATTTCATTTGATTAAGCTTTAGAAGAAAGTACCCTGACATCGGAATGGTTAATTTTTATCGTAGGCATCGTATTGCGAGGTGTGGGACCGGTAGGACATTTGAATTGTTTCATAACTGCAGGCCGTGAATTAAAGGTTACTGAAAATGATGCAAAGTGAGGCTGCTAAAACGAGTCCGACAGCGAAAGCGCCTCTTTGCAGCCTGTTGTTGAATGAGCCAATCATGTCCGATATCCCCAGAATAATTACAGCATAAAACCCGATGTTTAGGATCTGGTAGTAATCTGATGGAAAAAAATCGAGTCCCCACGAGACCAAATGAAATCCCGCTGTAACGTATGTTGTCACGATAAAAAAGGCGCTGATAAATCCCAGAACAAGCCCTGATGTGATGTAAGTCAGAACTGATTTATCGTTTTCATTTAGAATGGCTTTTTCTGCCAGGACTGCAAATTTGCCGAGAATTATTCTGAACAGTCCATCGAACCTTGATGAAATTATAGTAACAGGATAAGTGACGAAGAACGACAGAGTGGTTGCGGCTTGGACATCCATAGTGAATGCGCCGATCAGACGAATGGCTATGCAAGTGGCCGAGATTGAGGCCAAGGTGGTATCCGGCGCTATGTAACCTCCAACCGGGGGACGTCTGAGCCAGAGGAGTTCGTAGACAATTCCTACTGAACATCCAGCGGAAAAATCCCCGAGTATGAATCCCGTGATAGGCCCGGCTACTATTGGACGCGAAAGCATCAACTGGAAAAGTTGATAGCGGTCCAGCCACAAAAAACCTGCTATGACGCCTGCTAGTAAAGTCTCAAACAACCCGGTTCCCTTTTCCTTTCAGGCGGCTCAATCTTTCCGAATCGCAACGCTATGAATTGCAACAGGTTGAAGCATCAGACGCTTAGGTAGCAGTTCCCTGGGGGCAGAAGTAAATCAAATTCATTTGACCAAACTATGTTTCATCTAGCGTATGCAGTTGAGTTCCACTGCCTTTTCAAATGGAACACTTTGAATGCTTATCTTGATTCCCTCTTCCATGATTTCCCTTAAAGCGCTAAGACATTCCTCACCCAGGGCCACAGATCTACTCAGGCAAGCCTTATACTCAGGTTCCACTATGTTACCAAGATTCAGAGAATCAAAATCGACCCCCGCCTTTCGGAGCCTCAATGCGTCTACCGGATTGTCCACAATTACCATTCGTCTTGTTTGGCTAAGGTTCTCGTCAAGCAGTATTGCGGCAATTTTGTCGACTGAATCGATGACCAGGCTGACTGAATAGGGGATTGCGGATTCCATGATCATTTTCTGAAGATCATCTTCGGCCAACGCGTCATTAGCAATGAGAAGTTCCTCGGCCCGAGTTGAAGGAAGCCATCCTTCAAGAATCTGGCCGTGAACGAGTCTGTCATCTACACGTATTAATACAATAGGCATATTTAATTCTTACCAGCATTATAAAAATAATGTTCATTTCTTCTCCGGCGTCCCACCCCTAGGCCGCCTTTGTCTCAATATCTCGCCAGCCCTAAAAATGTTCTCTTTGCCGGCATAGATCGGAAGAGCACACGTCTGAACTCCAGTCACGAGTGGATATCTC
>CALDNG010000438.1 GCA_937915285.1 uncultured Desulfomonile sp.
ATTTCTTAAAAATATTTCAAAAGAGGACGGCGCTATCTTTGCCAGATGGCAGGAAATAAAATCAATTCATACCAATTTCGACTTGATATCGAAGAGATAGTTTATCCTCTATCACTCGAACCCACCCGAACTACTGCTGATATCACTTGATTGCACGAACACCGCGATCTCTGGAAAGGACCGTGTAAGTCCATTTGTTCAGAATCCGGTACCCAAGACTAACCCGTGACAGATTCAGTGTCGATATCAGCCCCGTAGACCATGCGTTTTTGTTGAGCCTCTGCGAGGTTAAAACCGTGTCGGACCATCCCACAATCCGGTCCGGATTGGAATTTATTGTCGTAATATCCTTCCAGGCTATACCTGTTGGAGCCATACTGTCAAAACACGACAACTTCTCTACCAGTTTGAGCTTGTCCCCAAATCGGTTAAGAATTACCAGACTGTCTAATGGTAAAGGTTTGTCCAGCTTTACCCCGCGCGTGCAGAACCCGTCCCGTCGAGCTATGCCCTGCTGGCAAACATGGTTTGGCCAACTCCAGGCATAGGGGTGAACGTAAAAAGCTCCCAGATCTCGTGAATCATAGAGCATCCGCACAAGCTCTCGCAGACCACCCCAACCCCTAAAAACGGCCGCTCTCTTGTGAAAATACTCCAGGTTCACCAGCAGGAGGTTTGTTTTAGGCAATAGGTCTGGCGCCTCAGACACCAGGCTTTCACAAATGGAATTTCGCTTGCTTGCGGCCTCTCTCCAGTCGGTGATGAGACCTGCGTGAAAAAATGTCAAAAATCCCATCACGAAGACTGTCGCAAACGTGGCTAGGTGTTGAGCCCTGCGGCTTTTCCAAAAGCCGACACACAGGCCGAACAGAATAGCCAGACCGAAGGAAGCAGAAGAATATATCCGGCTTGACCAGTTGAAATTGAACCAGGCGGTATTACCGTCGGGCAGAAGACCGTATTTTGACCACACAGAGTCGACTATTTTTGGGGTAACCGCTCCATAACCCGCAAGTTGATAGGGGGCCATGCCTAATACTATTACTACCAAACCCAGCAACACAACGTAAGCTCTACTATTTTCGAGATCGAACGTCTTGACTGAGGATGTGGCGCCCTGAGGCCTCTCCCAGTAAAAGAGAATGAAACTCAATGCGGCAACCATCAACAGTCCAATTGAAAGCGCCCGGAAATCCATCTGAAGTGAAACAAAAGGCTCTACCAGGTAGAAGGGCAGAAGAGCGAAATAAGACCACACTAGTTCAAGTGGTGGCAGAAAATGTTTGTGAGTTACCGCGCCTCCTTTAAGTAGAAGGAACCTTATGAAAAGGGCGCCACAAAAACTTGCGACCATAGCGGCGACCAGTCTTGATCCAAAATTTACAATGGTTGGCCGCTCAGACAGTCGCAGATAAATGGGAAGCACAAACAGGGGGACGGAGAAAATCAACAGGCTCGGCGCTTCATAAGTCAGAAAGGCGCAGATGTAGAGCATAACCGGTAGGAGCAGATCGATCGAGCGACCTGAGCGTTCGGCCCATCTCTGGAAAGCCAAAACCGATCCCCAGAAAAGAGCCATGCTGAGTCTGGAATTGTCAGTAGTCACTACGAAGGTCAGACAAGAAACAGTGGGGATAAAAAAAGCCATCAGCATTGATGACATGGCGAAGAGTCTCTTGCCTGGAAAAGCCTTCAAAAGGCAAGCGCCCATCAACGCGCTGGCGGATAACAGCAACAATAGCGAGAAGAAATGGAAAACGATCTTGTTGAAACCAAAAATCTCGAAAAGACCGATCCAGTAAACTCCTTCCAGAGGCCTCAATGATTCCCGGGCGTAGATAATCAGCGACTGAGGGAAGCTGTTCCAATACGGCCAGCTAAAAATCCACCAGTCGTCGCCCTCAAATCCAATGTCCCCGGAAGCAATTGTTACTATCAGGGAATACGCCAAAAGGAGAAGCGCCAGTGGAAAAAATGAGGTCGTGTCTGTCCTTGGACTATTCATTTGATGGCGCCAAACAGATCATCAAAATTAAATCAGACCGAGTAATTCCGTCCGAATTGTTGGACAACCAACACCTGTTCAGGATTCATCCAAACCAAGGCGTTTGATTGAACTTTTGTATTATAAAATAACTGATTTCATTAGTGAAGCTGATTTTTGTTGGAAAATGTTTCAAGACAGGTTTACAAGGAATGTTTTGGATGGCGATTCAAAGTGTTTCTGGGGATTTTTTTAGGCTGGCTTAAACATTGACATGGACACTACGCTTGTGGATACTGAATATTCTTTAATTTTTTTGTGGAGCCTATTAAATGAAAACTGTTTTGGTCACTGGCGGAGCAGGTTTTATAGGGAGTCATCTTTGCAGGACTTTGTTGGCGTCCGGCGCCTCAGTAATATGCATGGACAACCTTTTCACCGGCACAAAACGCAACATATTGCCGCTGCTGGAGAACCCTAATTTTGAATTTATAAGACATGACGTCGTGACACCGATATTGATAGAAGCTGACGAGATATACCATCTCGCATGTCCTGCGTCACCGGTTCACTATCAGAGTAATCCAATCAAAACACTCAAGACATCGGTGCTGGGAACACTGAACATGCTAGGTTTGGCCAAACGCCTCAAAGCTCGTTTTCTGCTGGCCTCAACATCCGAGGTCTATGGAGATCCGGAAATTCATCCGCAGACTGAATCCTACCAGGGTAATGTAAATCCGGTTGGTCCCAGGGCCTGTTATGACGAAGGCAAAAGGGCAGCAGAAACACTCACTGTCGGCTACAAGGAATACAATGGCGTCAATGTCGCCATAGCCAGGATTTTTAACACCTACGGGCCAAGAATGCTCCCTAATGACGGTAGAGTGGTGAGCAACTTCATTTGTCAGGCCCTGAAAGGTTCGGAAATAACAATTTACGGGGATGGTTCTCAGACGAGGTCGTTCTGTTTCATCTCTGACCTGGTGGATGGCTTGACCAAGTTGATGCACAGCTCTGAAAGCGGACCGATAAATCTTGGGAATCCGCATGAGGTCACGATCAAGGAACTGGCGGAAACGATTCTGGAGATGATTCCAGATTCAAAATCTACCATCACTTACAAGCCACTTCCCAAGGATGACCCTACCAGGCGAAAGCCTGACATAACCCTCGCCAGAAAAACGCTCAACTGGAAGCCTGTAATCGCTCTTGAAGAAGGATTGGATTCGACCATTTCCTATTTTATGGAAAATCTTGGACGACCTGATGGCAAGTAACAACCACAAGCGATGCTTGCTAATACTGATTGGACTGATTTTAGGCGTATTCTTCCTGTGGTTGACATTCCGTGACATATCCTGGAGAGACTTTGTTGATGGCATGAAACAGATGAACCCGGTTTATTTTATCCCGGGACTAATTTTTGCTGTCGCTTGCCAGTTTATACGCGCATTGAGGTTTGGACTTATACTGAGTCCGTTCTGCTCTCTTTCCAGAAGAATGCTTTGGGACTTGTTAAACATCTGGGCGGCGGCCAACGTGATCATGCCGGCCAGACTAGGGGAACTGGTAAGACCCTACCTGCTTCACCAGAAGGGTGTCTCTTTTTCTAGTGTTTTTGGCGCCGTACTTGTCGAGAGGTTTTTCGATATGACGGGCTTGCTGATTCTACTGGGAGCAGTGTTATGGAAAACACCCGAAGTCTCGAGACAGTATTCGATTTTTGGGCAAATACTTCTCGCAGCTCTGGTGGCAGGTTATCTCATGGTTTTACTGGTTCTGGCAAAAAAGGAATTTGTTGAGGGTATCGTGGAGAAAGTCCTCAGAATATTCCCGTCCAGAATAGCAGATCCACTCGAGGCAATTTTTCACAAGCTTATAGAAGGAGTGGAAGTCATGGCAAACCTCAAGCGGGCCATGATCATATTCCTCTACTCCTTGACATTATGGTTTTTGTTCTCGGCTACAACATACGTTTTTCTACTGGCATTTGGCATAGAAGCGTCCTTCTTGGTAGCAGTGACTATCCAGGTCTTCATTGCTCTCGCTGTCGCTATTCCATCGGCCCCGGGTTTCATCGGAACCTTTCATGCTGCCGGACGCTACGCCCTGGCGCTATACGGTATTCAGGCAGTGGTAGCCGTTTCATTCGCCACGGTTTACCATCTGTTCAGCGTTATAGTTAGCCTGGGTTTGGGAGCGCTTTCATATTTCACCAGTGAATACAGGTTCGACAGGTCAGCATTTGCAGATCAGCCTGAAGCAGGCTAGACCCATTGTTTTTCAAGGACTTACATAATGCGGGATTGGGAATTACTTGACAAAAAGTTCATATGGCACCCGTTTACCCAGATGGAGGACTGGCTGGCCTCAGAAGCGCTGGTCATTGACAAGGGCGACGGGGCTTGGCTTATCGATACAAAGGGGAATAAGTTTCTGGACGGCGTGTCGTCCCTGTGGGTCAATATTCATGGGCATAACAACAAAAGAATCAATGAGGCAGTCAGAAATCAACTCGACAAGGTAGCTCACAGCACTCTGTTGGGGCTCGCATCGGTTCCGTCCATAGAATTGGCCGAAAAACTAACTGGATTAGCTCCAGAGGGTCTTGTAAAAGTCTTTTACTCCGACTCGGGCTCCACCGCTGTGGAGGTGGCCCTGAAAGTTGCCTTCCAGTATTGGAAAAACCTCGGCCATCAAAGGAAAAAACTTTTTGTAGGATTGGATCAGGCCTACCACGGGGATACCATAGGTAGCGTCAGTCTGGGCGGTATAGACATTTTTCACAGCATTTTCAGCCCACTCCTTTTTAGGACTCACGCCATACCTACCCCCTTCCCCTACCAGTCACCAGAACTCGAACCTGAAGAACTTAGGCGCAAATGTGTGGACAATTTCAGTCGGCTAGCAGCAGAGAGATCCGAGGAAATTGCAGCGTTAATCGTAGAGCCTCTGGTTCAGGGCGCGGCAGGCATGATAGTTCATCCCAGGGGATTTCTGAAAGAACTTGAGGAAGTGTGCCGTAATTACGACATACTCATGATATGCGATGAGGTTGCGACCGGTTTTGGCCGCACAGGATCGATGTTCGCATGCCAAAAAGAGAATGTCTGTCCGGACATTATGTGCCTGGCAAAAGGATTGACCGGTGGATATCTTCCCCTGGCGGCTACACTGTTTACAGAAAAAATATTTGACGCCTTTCGAGGTTCTTTTACCGATTATAAGACATTTTTCCACGGACATAGCTACACCGGAAACGCGCTAGCGTGCGCCGCGGCAAACGCATGCCTGGAAATTTTCCAAGAGGATCGGGTTCTCGAGAGGATGCAGCCGAAAATAAAATTGTTGTCTGACTTGCTGGATGACATGATTGCTCCCCTTGGAAATGTTGCGGATGTTAGACAATGCGGATTCATGGTTGGGATAGAACTTGCGCAGGACGTTTCATATAGGCTGCCGTATCCACCTGAAAAACGCGTCGGAGCCCAGGTCACCCAGAATATCAGGAGGCATGGGGTCATTCTTAGACCGCTAGGGGATGTTGTAGTGCTAATGCCGCCGTTGTGCATTAATGAGGATGAATTATATCTTCTGGTCTCAAAGACTGCCTTGTCCATATCCGAAGTCTGCGGAGAAATTTAGTATGCCTGGTATATTCATATCTGGAAGCGATACAGGGGTTGGAAAAACTCTCATTTCAGCCGGGTTGGTCAGACTTGCCCGAAAGCGTGGCATCAATTGCGTAGGTATAAAACCGGTTGAGACGGGCTGTCCCGTCAAAAACGGAATGTTGGAACCTCTGGATGGCCGGATTCTTTGGGAAGCCGGAGATAAAGCCTTTAGCCTCGACGAATGCGCCCCTTACCGTTTTAATATGCCGGCTGCTCCCTTCAGGGCGGCTGCCATGGAAGATAGTAATCTGAATGCATCCGACATTGTTGAGCACATTTTGACGGTTTCTGACGGAGCCGAAATGTCGGTGGTAGAGGGGGCTGGAGGTTTGATGACTCCTGTGGATGACAAAAAATCGATGATAGACATCATTGCGGACCTTCAGTATCCAACGCTACTTGTGGCCCGTTTGGCGCTCGGAACCATAAACCACAGCATTTTGAGCATCGAAGCCCTGCAAAGTCGCAATATTGATGTCAAGGGAGTTGTCTTATCAGCATCCAGCCGGGAACAGGGCCCAGAAGAAGAATACACCCCAGGGGATCTGGAGCGCATCCTCAGAGATATACCTGTCGTGGTTTTCCCTTTCCTGGAAGATACGGCTGAAATCAATCCGGACCGGATTGCAGAAAGCATGATTGCCAATTGGACCGGATCTTTCATAGACCATCTTTTATGCTTTTAACCGCTACAAAACGGTCATTTGCTCGAGAGACAGCAAAAAGGGGTTTTGTCAGACGCCCATCCGAGTGTCCGGAATGAAATCCAGTGACCTCGCCAAGACTTCCCTCGGTCGGCTCGTGCCGTCAGAAGGACCGATTATTCCTTCATTTTCCATGGTTTCAATTATTCTGGCGGCCCTGTTGTAGCCTATTCGCATGTGCCTCTGAATTAGCGAGATTGATGCATGCCCGAGTCGGGTGACAAGCGCAACTGCCTCATCATATTTCTCGTCATCTATTGAATCTGCTCCGCCAGAGCCTGATTCCGACTCTGATACCGCTGAAGTTATCTCACTTAAATATACCGGCGATCTTTGCGCTTTTGTAAAATCAGCGATTTTCCTTATCTCATTTTCCGATACAAACGCTCCATGTAATCGTCGCATTTTTGAAGTGCCTGGAGGTAGAAAGAGCATATCACCCATACCAAGCAGATTCTCCGCTCCAACCGTATCCAGAATGGTTCTGGAATCAGGCTTTGCTGACACCTGATAGGATATCCTGGCTGGGAAATTGGCCTTTATCACTCCTGTGATGACGTCCACGGAAGGTCTTTGTGTGGCGAGGATCAGATGGATTCCTGCGGCTCTGGCCATCTGGGCCAACCTTGCTATTGAGATTTCTATGTCCTTGGCGGCAACCATCATGAGTTCGGCAAGTTCATCTATGATTATGATTATGTAAGGTAATTTTGAAGGAGACTCAGAGTCCTGTCCGGCATTTATGGTTTCCGCTTTAATTTTATAATTGTAGCCCTCTATATTCTTGGCTCCCGCCTGGCTCAGCAGATCATAACGGCGCTCCATCTCCCGAATTGCCCAGCTAAGAACCTTGGGCACTTTTTCGGCTTCCGTGACCACCGGGTGAATCAGATGTGGAATATCCTGATAGTAAGATAATTCAAGCTTCTTGGGGTCTACCATCAGAAATTTCACATCGTCAGGGCTGCATGACATGAGCCAGGAGCAGATCAAACAATTTAGACCGACCGATTTACCTGTTCCAGTAGCGCCTGCTATCAACAAATGAGGCATACGTGCGAGACTGGAAACAAAAGGCTCACCATCAATTTCCTTCCCCAAGGCCATTTTCAGTGGAGTGTTTGAGGAGACAAAAGCTCTCGATTCAATAATTTCCTTGAAATATACTATTTCCCTGTTGAGGTTAGGCACCTCGATTCCGACGGTATCTTTACCCGGGATCGGGGCAACAACCCTGGTAGACCCCGATTTCAGGGCCATTGCAAGATCATCAGAAGTGTTTAGAACCCTTCGAAGAGGAATCCCAGGAGCCAGGTTCAGTTCATACATCGTGATCACCGGCCCGGGATGGATTTCTACTACCTCTCCCTTGATCCCGAGATCCGCAAGTTTCTGTTCCAGAACGCCCGCATTCAGCTCCAGAAGTTTTTCATCAACCATACGAGTAGAAGCCGGTGGATCATCAAGAAGATCAAGACTGGGTAATTGGTAATCTGAATCCTCTAGCTTAATTTCCTTGATGTCTGCTCCTGCCGGATTCTGATCCGCTCTTTGAGTAACCTTTATTGGCCTGGAGGATACAGGGAATTCCGATTCCAAGGCTTCTGGACCTGATATATCCTCAGGATCGTCCTCATTAACAATGGAAGAAAAAGTTGCCGACTCAGGCGCATCCTGTTGTTCACTGAGACCAACTTCAACCTGTCCCAAATCCGGTTCCATTTCTATAGATTTCCACTTAAAAATCTTGGAAGGACTACTTCGTCTGGGTGTTTTGTTGTTGGGCATGTATTCAGCGGCTGTGGGCTGAACCAGGGGCTCCTGTAGTTCAGGAAGATCTCGTGCTTCCAGCACATCATCTACCGGCAGGCATGAGAGCCTCTCCCACGAACTAACCCCAATGTCATTTCCTTCAACTTGATCGTGTTTGTTGGAATCCGCCCTAACAGGAACAGGAACCGATTTTAGCGAGTAATCTTCAGCCAATGGCGACTGGTCCTGCCCCACCATTTGAATCTTGTATTCACGTCTTTCTCTTAGCGTACTACGGATGTCAGCAATTAACTGCGCAGCATAATTTTTGAAACTGGACCAGCCCAGATTCATCAACCACGCTGGAAGTTGTCCCGCTGTTATAAGGGCCTGAATAAGCCGCCTGATTGAACGTTTCGTCAAATGGAGGCAAAAAAGCAACAGCAGGGTAAAACTAACCAGAATCCCACCGGCAGTTCCAAAAAATTTTGTCATTGCGCCATTAAAAAATGAACCTATGG
>CALDNG010000439.1 GCA_937915285.1 uncultured Desulfomonile sp.
CCTCGGTTAACGGGGCCAGAACCCGTCGTCCTGCCGCTAGACGATCCCCCAGCAGGTTCCCGATTCTAACTACATGGGTCGCCTTGTGTCAAGTCGATTTATCAATCTCCAACCCGAGAGCATGGCTGATGGCCTCCATAGACACTGCCCCATTGCGGTGGATGACCGGCAATCCGCCCTCGAGCGCCATAACGGTTGATGGCAATCCTCCCGGTGTCGGACCGGTGTCCACCACAAAATCAACTGAATTCAGCAATGCCGCAGGGATTTGCTCTATCTCAGAGGCATTAGGCCCACCGGCCAGATTTGCGCTGGTAGCAGTTATCCACCCCGATCCCATGGCTGCAAGTTCTGAAGCCGGGCAATCAGTAGGAACTCTCACCCCGACCCTGCCCCCCGAGCCTGTGAGACACGCAGGGAAACTCAAATTCAAATTCATCAGCATGGTCAGGCTACCCGGCCAGAAACGACAGGCAAGTTCAAACGCGTCTCGAGATTCTTCGGAAATAACCGCCCAGACCCTTTCCACACTGGATGCTATCAAAGGAAGCGGCTTGTCGTATGATCTACTCTTGAGTTCGAATATTCTATCAACAGCCTCCCCGACAAACGGATCAGCAGCCATACAGTAAAACGTCTCGGTGGCTATTATAACAACTCCACCATCTTTAAGTGTTCGCGCAGCAATTTTGAGTCGTTCTAAATATTGGTTCAACATTTTCGGACTGAGTCTCTGCCAGTAACCGTCCAGGGTTAACCGGTTTCCTGTTAGCCATAATACAATCTAGATGCCTCAAACAAAAATGCAGTGAATTGGACCTGGTTACACCGCCTATCTAATAAATCTGTCAACAGTTGTTGATAACTTTACATCATAAACCGCCGGCTGTTACAATAACCCGGTATTATCAGGTCGATTGGCATTAGCTACTGATATTATTGGACATACCAACCTGCCACATTTTGTGTCAGAGAGCATTAAATGTCTATAAAATCAAACAATAGATGTTCCTACCAACAACTTGATCAACGAGTTATCAACAGGTTCTGTGGAGAACTCACCATGCCCTTTAAATCAAGCTTAAGAAATTCCGAGGGCGTCCCGGATTTCGTTTTCCCTGAATCCTACAATGACTTTTTCACCTATAATCACGGTAGGAAAAGCGCATCTTGAAGTTAGTTTTTTTATTTCCTCGATAGTGGCTGTTTTCTCTTCTTCCGGCAGAAGATCTACATCCGTGAATTCAAAATCGATTCCGCTATCGCCGAGAAATTTCTTGCAGGATCTGCAATGACTACAGGTGCTCAAAGAATATAATTTGCATGTCGCCATCCGATTTACCAATCCTCCCTGTTAAATTAATGGTAGTTACCATGAACTCTATCTGGGACTGCCTTAATAAGAGTTATCACAATTCGCTTGCAAAGTCATGAACCATAGTCGCAGTGTATTTCAGATCATCAACGTTACTTCGGAGGAATTCCTATTCGCCCAGTGGAGGCGCCAGAATTTTGGCAGTCATTGGTATTGGCTTGAATTGGCGGTTTCACTGGCCAAAAGTTGACTTAAACGCCTTTGGGGTGCTATGCTGAACGATTGATTCCAACCAACTGGACTTAAGAAGGTATAAGTCATGTCAGAATATGAAAAAAGGGCCCTGATAACTGGAGTAACCGGGCAGGACGGCGCCTATTTGACGGATTTTCTTTTACGTAAGGGGTATCAGGTATGCGGAGTGAAGAGACGGAGTTCGCTTATCAACACTCAGCGCATCGACAGTTTTTACCAGGACCCGCACGAAGGCTCGAGGCGACTGATTCTCGAATATGGCGACATGACCGATTCGACCAACCTCATCAGGATTATCCAGCAGTTCCAACCGACAGAGATATACAATCTTGCGGCCCAAAGCCATGTCAAGGTTTCATTTGAAACGCCCGAGTATACGGCTAATTCTGACGCTGTAGGCGCACTTAGACTGCTTGAGGCCATCAGGATACTTGGATTGGGTAAATCGGTGAGGTTTTATCAGGCTTCTACCAGTGAACTTTATGGTAAGGTCCAGGAAATTCCTCAAACGGAGAAGACACCGTTTTACCCGCGCAGTCCTTATGCAGCGGCCAAGCTTTATGCTTACTGGATTGTCAGGAACTATCGGGAGGCTTACGGTTTTTTTGCCTCAAACGGGATACTGTTCAATCATGAGTCACCAATGCGTGGGGAGACCTTTGTAACCCGGAAGATTACCAGGGCAGTCGCCCGAATCAAGTTACAGATGCAGCAATGCCTCTATCTTGGAAATCTTAATGCCAAAAGGGACTGGGGATACGCCGGCGATTATGTTGAGGCCATGTGGTTGGTTGTTCAGCACTCAGAGCCAGATGATTTTGTTGTAGCGACGGGCGAAAACCACTCGGTGCGTGAATTCGTGGAGCGCTCGTTCCGCGAAGTGGGTATAAGCATTGAATGGAAAGGCTCGGGTATAGACGAAGAAGGCCTGGACGCGGACACTGGCCAGACACTTGTTCGGGTGGACCGTCGTTATTTTAGGCCTACAGAGGTGGATGAATTGCTGGGGGACCCCTCCAAGGCCCGAGAATTACTCGGATGGACCCCCAAGGTCAGTTTCCAGGAACTGGTTCGAAGAATGGTTGTATCAGATCTGCGTGAAGCAGAGAAGGAGCAGCTTTGCAGAACCGCTGGATTTGATTGATAACCAGCGTTATTTCAAGGATTTTTCCGCAGCGGTTTTGATCAACCCAGGCAGCGTTGTTAACTGCCCCGGCAACAAGGTTCTGCAATCAAAAAGCACCGCGTTCTCGTGAACCAAAGCTATCACTGCGGGTTTTCCCGTCCTGAGATTCCGCTCCAGTTTTGCAGCGGAAACGGTCGCGTTTCGGACAACAACCCTCGGTCCCTCCAGATCACCCAATGGCAGAGCGCCACCACCTACCCTTCCAACACCTGATTCAATTGTGATCTCAAACTGTGGGTCAAGTGTTTTTGATAGCGAGTCGGCGAGGAACTCGGCGTCAGCCTGTAATTTTTCGCTGGAGCGCCCGATCATCTCAAGCGCAGGTATGTTCTGGAAGGGGCCTTCAGGCCTTGTGTATTCCAGGAGGGTAGCTTCCAGGCCGGCCAATGTCATCTTGTCCATCCTGAGCGCCCGGGTTAGCGGATTCTTCCTCATTGATTCAATAAAATTCTTTTTACCGACAATCAGACCTGCCTGTGGTCCGCCAAGCAGTTTATCACCGCTAAAACTCACGACATCAACACCGCTTGAGACTACTGCCTGAACGGTGATTTCGTCTTTGAGACCGAACGGTGTCAAATCCACAAGACAGCCGCTGCCCAAATCCATCATTGTAGGGATGTTATGGTCTTTCCCGATCTGAACGAGTTCATCCAACTCAACTTCACGTGTGAATCCGACAATCCGGTAATTGCTTGTGTGGCACTTGAGGATCAGGGCGGTATTTTCGTTTATTGCCGCAACGTAATCGCGCGGGTGTGTTCTATTTGTGGCGCCCACCTCTTTCAATATGGCCCCTGATCGAGCCATTACGTCGGGTATCCGGAACGATCCACCGATTTCTATTAACTCACCCCTAGAAACTATTACCTCTTTTCCCTGCGCTAGTGTAGAAAGCGCCAGCAAAACCGCAGCAGCGTTGTTGTTTACAGCCAGGGCAGCCTCAGCTCCCGTCAATTCCTCAATCAGATTTCTGAGGTGCGAGTTTCTCTCTCCCCTGTGGCCCCTGTTTATGTCGTACTCAAGATTTGAATAAGACATAGCGACCTGCGTGATCCTGTCCACGACCCGCTTGGGTAATGGGGATCTTCCGAGGTTTGTGTGTACTATTACACCGGTGGCGTTGACCAGTGTGACCAGCTTTGATCCGTAGAGCTTCTCGGCCTCGGACATGACATACCTGTCCACCGATTCGACGGCGCATTCACTTTCGCCGAATTCCCCTGAGATGACCCGTGACCGGATAGATTCAAGGGTCTTTCTCACGATTCTTTTCACGACTGATTCAGAATAGAAAGTCCTGAGTAGGGCCGCAGATTCTCCGGCCAGGACCTTGTCGACAGATGGAATCTTTCTAAGAGCGGGCAAGCCCTTCGTAGCAGACACAAACACACCTTTCCTACGATTTTGATTTTAGTTTGAAAGATTTTACAGCCTCATCAAATCCCTGCATATAGGTCTTGAAATCCTTGGCCGGGGCCGTAAAATCGACGTTTACTATCTGTTTGTCGGTGACAACAAGCAGACGCCATGAGCGTAAGCGCGTGAGATCCCCTGGGGCTTTTTCCTTGAACAAAGCCGCCTTGGCCCCCTTTATCTTCATGTTCTTTACTTCCTCAATGGCTTTGTCGCGTTGCCCGGCTTTCTTGAGCGCATCAAAAATTACCGGGCCGGATTTTGAAAATATCTCTCCCACGACAAGATAAATTTCAGCAGGCCCCTTCCCCCATTTGAGAATGCCAGGCTCATCCACCGCCAACGATTTGAAACCCTCTGGAAGTTTCATGTCAAAAAACAGATCCGCATTTTCGCTGACTGTCTTCGGGTCCTTGGCCCCTCCGTCATTCGGAGCCTTTGCCCATGACAACGAGGACAATAACAGTGGAAAGACTAGAGCAAAAACCGATAGCCACTTATAGTTTTGTCTTTTCAGGTTGACCTCCTGAACGATTTGTTTTTAGTTATTTGCGAGAGAACAGGACAAAAATGAATTCCTGGAACAACAATATCAAAAAACAGGGGAAAACACATTACGCCTTCCAAT
>CALDNG010000440.1 GCA_937915285.1 uncultured Desulfomonile sp.
ATTCAAAACCAAGCGCCAGTGCGACAGACGGGACGGTACTTCGAAACTCTTGGCTGCTACTTCGGCAGCGCCACCATCCAAAAGAATCGAAGACTCCCGACTGGCTATCACGTCCCCTTTGCCGTCATGTAGGGTGACACTCCAATCTTGTGGTACCGCCATTTCGTCTATTATCTCGCGAAAGTGTCTGGTCTCTATGGCGTTGAGGATCAGAAACCTTATCTTGGCCTCCCTGATCACAGGTACCACGACTGCGATCATGGGCTCTTTGGCGACAGGCCCCAAAAACATATCCCCTACAGCCGGTTTTCCTGTCTTCAACACATAAGGAGCGGCCGCAAAACCCTTTGGAACCGGGAGATTGGGCAACTTGGAACCAAAAGGTAGCCGGGTGTTGAAAATCATTTGTGACGAGAGGTCTGCCAGGACTATGTGATTGCGGTAGCTCTTCCAAAAAGCCAGGGCTTCCCCGTACACTTCTTCCATGCGCGCAGGATCATCTAGCAAGGGCGAATTTGATAGGGCCTGCAGAGAGGTTATACTGGAAGCAAGATTCCTATCCACAGCATTTGTGATGTTATGCGCCAGGTCCTTGGCAGATGAATCACTGTAATTTTTCAGTGTGGCCAGATGGTCTGCAACGAGGTAAACCGTAAGGATTAGGAGGGGCAGAATACACAACCAGATCAGTCGGGTAAGGAAAGCCCTAAGCGACACGGACTTGTTGCGCTTTTGATAAGCCTTGTCATTTAACGGGACGGGCATAACATTCCTGCAGAAAGTTCAGCGCCGTTTTTAGTCAGGGCTTTAGTGTAACACTACGCCAATTTCTTCTTCAACATAATTCCAGATTCATTTCAGGGTAAAACGGAATGACAGCATTTTCTGGCGTAAACGTGTCTCAGTTTCCTAGAAATGGGTATCTTATTTTTCGTGGGGTCGCAGTGATTGGAGCCTGGAAATGGCTTTAACAGATGCCCCGGAATTTAACCGGAACATCTGTTTGAATGGGTGGGAAAACTGAGTTTTCTATCGTTTCGGGTAGACTTAACTTTTCGGTGAGAACGGGGTTCAGGGGCAGTCGGTTTTGCTCCCGACAGTGCCACCGCTTTTCTCGCATTCCGCCCTCGTCGAGTCAACACACTCACCGGTAGCTTTCTTACATTTGTAAACTTCGCACTCGTAGGATGCGTAAGCGACTTCTTTACCGCCGGAGGCTGAGCATTCCGAGCGGGTCATCTGTGTGGCTGCGCCGTCCTTGCAGCAACTAATCCTGACACATTCTGACGCGCAGTCTGAGACTTTTTTTCCACCGGCCGCGACACATTCGGGGGCAGTTTTCTTCTCGCAGGCGCCGTTGATGCAACAATCAATCTTGACCAGTTGTTCCAACTGGGAATTCAATGTGTCAATGTTCTTGTTGTAATCACCTAAAAGAATTGATTTTTCTTCCGAGTATTTTTTGCCTTCCTCATCCATCTGCAGACGCAACCTTACCATCGCAGCGTCTACCGCCGCCTTCTGTCTCAACATATTGCTCAATGACTGGATGAGGGAGCTTTTCTGCTGATCGGACGCCTCTGCGATCTGCTGATCCAACCTCGATATCTGGTTATCAATGTTGGTTATTTGGCTCTGCCAGCTACGCATCTGCGTTTCGAGGGCCTGAAGGCTCTGTGTCTTAGTTTTGTCCACCTCTTCAGACGCAATGCTCACCAAGGTTCGAAGACGCTCGATTTGAGCTTGAAGAGTGGCAATCTCTCCGGCAGTATCCTGGGCAAAAACAACATGATCCAGGGCAGCATAGAGCGCCAGTATCGCAAAAATAACAAATGTTTTTCTCATCATGAAGCTCCTCTCCACTTTCAGGCTTTGCTTGAATCTGCAAGTGGCTGATGTCCCCAGATACCTGAGGCGCAATATCGGGCGCGCCATCGCCCCACAGGAGCTGACATACCATTTTAAAATAAAAAGTCAATAGGATATAAAACAAAAAGGATCTATTACATTCACTATGCAGGTCATGATATTATTATATTCAGTAATTATTCCACCAATTATTTGTCTTCATGATCCATAAATCTTGAAGCTGTTCCTTCCAGAGCATTTTGCAACGTAGAGGGCTTCATCAGCGCATTTGACCAGATCGTTAACATTTGAAGCATGGTCTGGGAATGTAGCCACACCAATGGACACAGAGACCTGCATCGGGATTTTGTCCCTGGAATTGCCCTCAAAAGTAAGGGCCCGAATTTCAGCCATGATTCTTTCACACAGACTTGAGGCCACATGTTTGTCTGCTTCCGGAAAAATTATGGCAAATTCGTCTCCACCATACCTGGTTATTATGTCATAGCCTCTACACACGGTCTTAAAGACACGACCAATCCTGGAAAGGACTTCATCACCCTTCTGATGTCCGTATAAATCGTTAAACTCTTTAAAATTATCCACATCAATCATTAGAAGGGCGAAGGAATTGCGATGACGCGAAGCCTTTATCATTTCTATTTTTAGCGCTTCATCAAAGAATCGCCTGTTATAAACCCCTGTGATGGGATCCTCATACGACATTTCAAGGTACATGTGCCTTTCACTGGCGAGCTTTTTTAGTTCCCGGTGACGAAAAACCTTAACCATGGCCACCTGAATCTGTTCGATGGTGAAAGGCTTTATTAGATAATCGAAGGCTCCGGCGTTTATGGAATCAAGGGCATTTGCCACTGAGCCATATCCGGTAACAACTATAACATCAGTGTCGTGCGGTCCCTGACGAATATGCTTTAGCATTGTCAACCCGTCCATGCCGGGCATTTTCATGTCGGTCACAACGACATCATAGGGTGACCTTGTGTTGGCCTCCAGAGCTGCTTCAGGTTCGGTGAAGAGGTCGCATTGATAGCCAAGTCTGGATACAGACTCCTGGATAAACCTGGCCACGAAAGGATCATCGTCTACAACCAAAACCCTTTTGGGCCTTTCCATTTCTAGCGCATCGGCTTCCACTGGCGACTCCTCATAAAGATACTTGGAATTTAATTAGCTGATGAATTCCTGCCAACCGTTGTTAAAAGAAGTACGTCAAATTAACCAGTAAATGATTGAGGACACTATGGTCACGATCAATGAAGCCCAAAAAGCAGACCAGAAGGAGTCAACCCTTAGACCCAATTCCAGTTTGCCTACCACATAAAAAAGCGCAGCGTTGATAACCAGTATAAAAAGGCCAAGAGTAAGAAAAGTCAAAGGGAATGTAAGGAAAATCAGCGCCGGCTTGATGAAAGTGTTCAGGATTCCCAGGATTGCAGCCGCTACAATTGCGCCTCCAAGGCCTTGGATTCTGACACCGGAAACGAAAGTGGGAACAACCAATACGGAAACAGTCAGAATTATCCAGGATATGATTACTCTCATGATTCTACCCCTTCATCAGCTAAATCCAGTACCAACGTTTATGATTTAAAACATCTTGATGTCATTAGACATCCCACCCGACCCGGAGTTTCCAAAACGAAAAAGCAGCTCCAAGCGATTGAAGCTGCTGAATTTTTAAACCAAACTGACTGTTCCTATGTTGGTGTCACGAATGACGGGGGGCGAACAGCCAGTCTTGATGCCAGCAATATATCACGTTCCCATCTCCCAAGACGAGAGATATTTTTCCTGTTCGGCGGTCAATGTGTCGATTTTTATTCCCATGGACTCAAGTTTGATTCTGGCTATTTCATTGTCCACTTCTTCTGGTAGTTTTGTAACACCCTTATCCATACTTTTTCCAAATTTTACAAGGTGTTCACTGGCTAAAGCCTGGTTGGCGAAACTCATGTCCATAACCGATGATGGATGCCCTTCCGCTGCCGCCAGGTTGATTAGGCGACCCTCGCCAAGTAAGACGATCCTTCTTCCATCAGACAGGGTATATTCATCGACAAAAGGCCTGATGGCTCTTTTTAACACAGAAAGCCCCTCGAGTGAGCTAATGTCAATTTCTACATTGAAATGACCTGAATTGGAGACAATTGCGCCGTCTTTCATTCTCTCGAAATGTTCCTTACGGATGACACTTGTATCTCCAGTAACTGTGCAGAAGAAATCACCGATAGGCGCCGCGTCAGCCATTGGCATTACGTGGTAGCCGTCCATGGCCGCTTCCAGAGCGCGTAATGGATTGATTTCAGTGATGATGACCCTGGCTCCCATTCCTGCCGCCCTAGCCGCCAGGCCTCGGCCACACCAGCCATAGCCACTGACCACAAAACAGCTACCGGCCATCAGGCGATTCGTTGAGCGCAGGATGCCGTCAATCGTGCTCTGACCTGTTCCATAGCGATTGTCAAAGAAGTGCTTGGTGTTGGAATCATTGACTGCGATAACCGGGAAAAGAAGAACTCCCTTTTCAGCCATACTTTTCAGCCGAATGACACCAGTAGTGGTCTCTTCCGTACCGCCCAACAGATTCGCTACTAGATCCTGACGCTGCGAATGTACGGTGCTGACAAGGTCGGCTCCGTCGTCCATGGTGATGTGAGGAGCCGGCTCAAGACATGCGTTTATATGTTTGTAATATGTTTCTGTATCCTCACCCTTAATTGCGTAAACATGATAGCCTTCACTTACTAGGGCTGCAGCCACATCGTCCTGGGTGGAAAGTGGATTCGAAGCGCAAAGGTAAACGTCAGCGCCTCCGGCAGCCAGTGTCCTCACCAGGGCGGCCGTTTCCGTAGTAACATGCAGACACGCTGCCAGCTTGATTCCCTCCAGCGGACGCTCTTTAGCAAATCTATCCCGTATCATCTTCAACACGGGCATGCTTCGCTCCGCCCATTCTATCCTTAGCTTACCTGCCTCTGCCTGAGACATGTCCTTAACGTCGTAATTCATGAATTCTCCTTCAACTGGATCATCAGGGCCTTGTCATGAATTGGGCAATGTTTCAAAAACGATGGCCCAATGTCAGCCGCTATAATCTGTCACCATGATCTGTAAAATTAACGCTAGCTATATACCTGCTGCTTTCCTGATTTCATCGGCTCTGTGGACACTCTCCCAGGTAAAATCAGGATCGTTACGACCAAAGTGACCGTTAGCAGCCGTCTTTTTGTAAATGGGCCTCAGCAGATCAAGATAGGAAATGATCTGGGCCGGCTTGAAGCTAAAAAGATTGTTGATGATTTCAGATAACCTTACATCATCGATCTTACCGGTGCCATAAGTGTCAACCATCAATGAAACGGGCTCCGGATATCCGATAGCGTACGCAACCTGAACTATACATTTTTCAGCCAGACCTGAAGCGCAAATATTTTTGGCAACGTGTCTCGCCATATAGCATGCCGACCTGTCCACTTTGGATGGATCCTTACCAGAAAACGCTCCGCCGCCGTGAGCGCCATACCCACCATAAGTGTCTACTATTATCTTTCGTCCGGTCAATCCGCAGTCACCAAGCGGGCCTCCTACCACAAATCGGCCTGTGGCGTTTATAAGATACCTGGTGTCATTATTCAGAAACTGCGCCGGAATAGCCTTTTTTACAACCTCTTCAATAATCCCTTCCTTGATCTGGGCATAGGTCACATCAGGCTCGTGCTGGGCAGCTATTACTACCGTGTGGACTCCCTTGGGCTTTCCATCTTCGTAACGAATAGTGACCTGGGATTTGCCGTCCGGACGTAGAAAATCGAGATCACCGTTTTTTCTTGCCTCGGAAAGCCTGGCAGTCAGTTTGTGGGCAAAGCTGATAGCCATAGGCATATATTCTGGCGTTTCATCACATGCAAAACCAAACATCAGGCCCTGGTCTCCAGCGCCCTGCTCGGTAAAAAGCCCCTCTCCAGCCGTCACACCCATCGATATGTCCGGAGATTGTTTGTCGAGGGTCACCATGACAGCGCAGGTCTCGCAGTCAAAACCCATGGCCCCGTCAGTATAACCAATGTCTCTGACAGCCGTTCTAGCTATATTGGGAATGTCGACAATGGCCTTCGAAGTGACTTCGCCGGCTACAAGAACAACACCGGTGGTCACAAGGGTTTCACAAGCAACCCTCGACTTTGGGTCTTGCTCAAGCATAGCATCTAAAATTGAATCTGAAATTCTATCTGCGACTTTGTCGGGATGTCCTTCCGTAACGGATTCGGAAGAGAACAGATAGTTTCGAAGCCCCATCGCGATTCCTCCTTTGGG
>CALDNG010000441.1 GCA_937915285.1 uncultured Desulfomonile sp.
ACGAGATATCCACTCGTGACTGGAGTTCAGACGTGTGCTCTTCCGATCTCGAACTAATTCGATTCATGTTCTGGAACCTGTCATTGTCCGGGTGAGTCCGTATTGTGAGACACAGACCCGATGAAAAGAAGCATATAAAAGGGGCTATATAACGGGGTTCCATGGCAACCAAAGCGAACAGCGCTATTCCAAGGGCCCCAAGCCCCAGCAGGGTAAGCTGAGCTGATGCCGGGACGAATGGTCCGATCCTTAAAGAGCCCAGACTGATGTTGAACAGGAACCAGGCCATTACGAAAAGAATCCAGGGTGACTGGGTGAAAACTTCAGCCACGTTTCGAATGAATAGCTCCAGTAGATTTAACGGACTAATTACCGGCTTGACTCCAATAGTCCAGTAAGTGACATCATAGGTTAACGGTCTGGTCACTCTGTCCCCATATTCATATTCGACCGTTTTCGGGAACTCGTTCAACGGCCTTCCTGGGTTTTCAGGACTGCCTACCGAACCGAAGAGGATTGCATAAACATGGCGGCCTCCTTCTCCATACGAAAAAGACCCTTTTTTTAGCGATAACCCAGTTATCAGAGGCCCAGAAACCAGAAAAGCTACGATAACGGCTATGGCGCTACCTGAGATTCCTCTCTTGAGCGAAGAACAGGAAATGCCTGCAAAGAATATCAGCGCCGGTGAGTAAAGGAAAAAAAATGCTTTGGTAAGATAACCCAAGCCAGTTGCCATACCTAGGGCTGCGAAACGGATCAAGTCCTGATTCCCTTGGGCAATGGAGAGAATAATCGAACAGCATAGAAAGGAAATAGCCATTACCAACATGTCCGGATTCAGCAGACGTGTTCTCACCGAGACCAGCGCTGCCACAAGAAAAACCGAATAACTCACCAGACTAACTGAACTCCAATCAAGCGGCCTATCATTGTTTGCCGATATCTGCTCCCATGAACGTCTCAATGTTGACATAAAAGCCTCAAAGGAAGCCATCGCTACAACCAGGATCAGTATATTGAGTAATTTTAGCCTTATGATTTCATTTTCAGGGTTGGAAGGGACTACCGCCTGGAAGAGTCTCACCAAAATGGCGTAAACCGGACTGAAAGTGAAGTTGGCCGCGTCCCACCATCTGCCGGCCCACACAGCTTCTCCCATTTCTATGTAGACTGTGGCGTCATTGTTCTGAAAATATCGTCCACTGTACGCAGTCAAACATCCGATCACCAAGCCAAAGAACCAGAAGGAAGCCCTAATGTGGGATGTTTTTGTGAGAATGCCGCTCATTTTCAGCCTGTTTCGTGTTTAATAATGGTGGTCAGTTTTCCGGAAATCTGCAAACCTGAGCGCATGACACCAGAAAAAGTCCTCACTCTAATGGAGTCCATAACAGATTCACCATGATACTACAAATTGGGGTATAATCATCCAGGCAGCAAGACAGAATTCCAAACTTCATTTTGTTGAATCTGAATTGCTCCTGGCGATATTTTAAACAGTTGGAGTTGTCTTTGATCGGGACGCGCATCCTGGATAGATATATTTTCAGTGAGATCGCTGTTGCCACCTTATTTTCGTTCTCCGTATTCCTGGGCGCCGGCCTGATCGCCGGTTTTCTGCCAATTCTCCAAAAGGGCATGGAATCAGGCCTGGAATTGACGATAATCCTTTTTCAGGTTCTTGTTAATGGGCTTCCTGCAGCGCTGGTTACGGTCGCCCCTCTTTCGATAACTGCCGGAATACTGCTGGGCTTGGGCAGACTCGCCGCTGACAATGAAATAGCCACAATAAAGGCCGCAGGCGTGTCCATACTCAGGCTGGCCCCTCCAGCGCTCATGATAGGAACACTGGGTTTTCTGGTTAGCATCGTTTGTACGATGTGGCTCATACCCAGGGGTATATCAGAGGGCAAGAATCTTATGCAAAGCGCTTTGACAAAAAGGGTGGACGCCGGAATAGAAGAAGGTGTTTTCTTCGACAAGCTGAAGAATCTCATCCTATACGTCGAGAAAATTGATTCCTCTACGGGGGTGATGAGCAAAATATATCTTCGGGAATCTTCAGACCCTAAGGAAACGAGCATTGTCATAGCCAAGAAAGGAAAGGTTTCACCGGACCCGGAGGCCAAGGCTTTTGTGCTGGACCTTCGCGATGGGGTGATCCTGCGTGAGGATCAACTTGGGGATTCAATGGGGGCCCTTGCTTTCGAAAACTATGTGTTCCGGTACCCACTGGACAAAAATATAATGGAACAAGCCCCCAAATCTTTGGAGGAACTTTCAATAGAAGATATCCGCAAACGTATTTCATCCTTACCTCCTCTTAAAGAGACTGATGACAGTGTTTCACGAGCATTTTATGCGCGGGCCCGCATCCATGCTTCTCTCTTGATAACACAGAGATTCACCCATCCGTTGTCCTGCGTGGCGCTGGCGTTCATGGCCTTTCCCATTGGAGTGTTAAACCTTGGGAAAAGCCGCTTGAACAATGTCTCCGTAGGACTTGCCGCCATTTTTGTTTATTACGCATTCACCCTTGCCACAGAGCGTATCGTCAGATCAGGACTAGGTCCTGCTGAAATAGTCTTACCCACCCCGGCCATAACATTTATCCTCGTCGGATCATATTTCACATTTCTGGTAAAAAATGAAAAAATGCCAAGGATATTTGCTTATACACAAGTTTTTGTACGAAGGCTTAGAAGTAACAGGTCTGTTTAGGCCCCATGTTTCGCGAAGAATATGTGAATTTCCGTTTTTTCGTGCTTTACTTTAAGGTTTGTGGCATTATAACACCTTGATATTTTAACAAATCAGGTAACCGCCTTCATGCGCCAGATTCGTATATTGTGGATCGACGACGATGAGTATCTGCTGGATTTTTGCAGCCGATCTCTTCGAAATCGCGGGGCCATAGTTCATGTAGCCACCTCAGGAGAACAGGGTATTGAGTTGCTGCGGGAGATTGAGGTGGATGTTGTCGTAAGTGACCTGGAAATGGGAGAGATGGATGGGCTTGAAGTAGCCAGAAAGGTTCATGAGATGTTTTCCGGGAGCCGTCAACTTAAACCAAAATTTGTGCTTCTAACGGCGTGGGTAAAGGAAATGGGACCGGAAGAGGCGTTAAAAGAATTCAATGTCAATACCATCCTGGAAAAGCCTATTGAGATGAAGACTCTCTTCCAGACTCTTTGCGATCTTGTCAAACCCAATTCCAACCTGAACCTCGCCCAGTCACTGTAGATGCCTGAAAGAGTGATCAGTCCCCCAATTAAGACTTTCATCCATGACAAACAAT
>CALDNG010000442.1 GCA_937915285.1 uncultured Desulfomonile sp.
CACCAGGTCGGCGTTCATCTTCAATGACAGGACTTCACTCATTTTGAGAAGTCCATCCGTTCCGGGTGGCGCCATGGTCAGCGCCAGAAAAGGCTCATTAACTCCCGGAATCTTGTTGCTGAACAAACCATGAGTGGCAAACACCACGAAGTTGTAGGTCCCGAGTTGAGGCCCAATCTCTTTCAGGAATTTTTTCTTGGAGGCGTCCAGTCCGGTCAGGATATGGCTCTTACCCTTGTAGATGTTCCCCAGACTTGCAGCCAGAGCCTCAGTTTCCGGCAGTCGCTCAAATCTGAACATACCTTTGGATGAATCCTCGATGGCGGCCATGAGCTGAGTGTAATGCCGGGCATCCCCCGCGGCCACCCTAACATTGGATGAAGCTTGGGCGCGAACGTCCTGTAGACTGAAAACCGGGTCAGCTATCACCAGGAGTTTCCCAACTTCCGGCTTGTTTTCACGAGGAGATTTTCTTAATAGGGTTAGCGCTGTAATCGATTGATAATAGCTGATGGGATGCCTGTCAGCCACATAAGTCAGGCCTTCGGGCACAGGACCGTAAGGGCCTTTTTTCCATGTGGCTTTCCCTGAAACAACTAGCGCCTCAAAGGGTAGGATTCCCAGAATTCCATCGGGAATGATCACGATATTTGCATTTGCCGGCACATTCGACATCACCGGCTCAAGTAGTTTCTTGTAAAGCCTGTTTGCCAGTTCAGGGTCAAATTCTGCCAGTTTGTATGTCTCAAACCCATGCCTGAAACTGTTGACGTCCGCTGCAAGCTCATCCTCGTTCCATTTCAGGTAATATGTTTGAAGGATTTCATGCCCCTTGACCAACTTGACCCCTACCCCCTCCTCAACAACGTCATAAACGATGACATACTCATCCGGTCTGACGGCAGACTGTTTTAATGGCACAGGCCGGGGATATTTGACTGCCGCATACTGATGGTGCTGTTTCCAGAGCATTTCAATGAAGCCGTCCATGTCATCCTGCGCTTCCTGTGTCTGATTTCTCAGTGAGCGAAACACCTCCGGCTTGTCTTCCTTGTCGGTCCTGGAGAGGTCACGTTTGAGATTGGCAAGTTTGTTGGTGAGATACTCTTCCCGTTCAAGTGTCTCACTGGGAACACCTGAAACCCCCATCTCAGATCTTTGGGAGATGCTGTCCGCAAAAGATCTGGCCCGGACCGCTTCACTGGCTTCTATACTCTTGGCATCCTTGTTTAGTTTCATCCTCACCCTGGTGAGTCCTTTTGCAGGTTCCCACCGGTAGAACCCGCCGGTTTTAACTTCGAAGAAATTTTTCCTTTCCGATGGTAAAAGCATGGAACGAATGTCTTCGGCCAGATCCATCCCCTTTTCATAGAACTGCTCGGCCTTGGCATAGTCTTCCTTGGCCTCCAGGGTTTTTCCCAAACCTACATAAGCAGTGAACAGACCTTCAACATTTTGGGTCTTCTCTGAAAGCTTCAACAATTTTTCGTAAGCGGTCTGAGCCTGGTCATATTCACCTTTGAGTAGATAGTAACGGCCCCATGAACGATCGTAATTGACATCCTTGAGCAGGCTTTGCGCCTGCGGCAGGTCTCCTTTGTCCATATAGAGATGGGCAATCAGATCTTTGGTGTTGCGAACAGGTAAGCCTATCTCGTTTGAAATAGCCATGGACGTCTGAAAGGTTGACAGTGCGTCATCGAGCTTCCCCCACTGGGAATAGACTCGGCCGATGTTGTTCAATGCCGTACTCTCTCCTCGCCGGTTACCGACTTTTCTGTATAAGGCAAGACCCTTCTGAAAATTCTCCAGGGCGAGACCGTACTGACCGGCATACAGATAAACCAGACCTATGTTGTTGTAAGCGTTTGACTTGCCCTTGTCGTCTCCCAGCCTGTTTTTTATCTCCAGGGATTCTTCAAATTTTTCCTTTGCCTTCTGATACTTGCCGAGAGAAAGGTAGGTTATCCCGATGTTGTTGAGGTTCCACGACTGGGCCTTGACATGGTTCAGGCTCCTGTTAATGGCAAGTGCCCTCTCATAATGGTCTATAGCCAACTTATATGAACCGGCCTTCCGGTGAATTTCCCCGAGATCATTCAAACAGCCGGCTTCGTATTTCTTGTTCGGATTTTTCTTGAATATTTCGAGCGCCTTTTGGACATTCTCTTTCGCGGATTTGTACTTCCCAAATTGCATATCGACCGTTGCTATGTTCTGGAGCACGGATGCCTCAAGATGAGTATCAGATACCTGTTTGGCAATGGATAGAGCCTGCTGGTAATGCTCCATGGCCTTCTGGTAGTTTGACATGGCGCTGTAGGCTATGGCCATGGAATTCATGCAGTATCCCTGACCCTTCAAGTCATTAACCTCTTTTCTCATCTGTAGAGATTTTTCGTACAGTTCAAGCGCTTTAGCGTGCTCGGCGCGCTCTTCATGTATAATGGCCATTTCGTGCAGCGCTACCGCTGCCTGTTTCCTGGCTTCTGCCCGATCAAAAAGTTCAAACGCTTCCTGAAACTTGGCTAAAGCATTGTCTACGTCCTTACCGGACTGGGCTTTTTGTTTGAGTTGTCGACCGGTTTTAAGGGCCAGAGTTCCTGGATCGGTATCCTGTGAGTAACAAGTCGGTAGAGATGCTGACAGAAGCATCCCAACGATTGCGAGAATCATAAAAGCCGTCTTTAACAGTTTCATGGCTGGCTCCAAGGCTTAATGCGCTCAAATCCGTCCGGAAGATGTTTCGGCTGTCAATTTGTGGTTATGAATTTGTGGCTCAGAATAATGTTTCAGATCAGGAAAGATCTGTTTACGCCGGAAATGCGCTCCCGTCAAATTCTCATCCTCGGGCGCGTACATGAATAAAAATTATTTATCGGTCATGCTGGGTAACATTCACCGGT
>CALDNG010000443.1 GCA_937915285.1 uncultured Desulfomonile sp.
GGCGATGTAAAATCGCTCCAAGAGCAGGCTGCAATTGAACCGAAAATATTATGCGGTTTTTTCGGATGCGCCCATCAGCAGGTATTCCTGTATCAGTTGATTTATTTCACCATTTAATACAGCGGCGACATTACCGATTTCACAGTTTGTCCGATGGTCTTTTACCATTTGGTAGGGCTGGAGCACATAGGACCTTATCTGGGAACCCCAGGCTATTTCTTTCTTATCCTTGTGCAAACTGTCTTTTTCTTCTTTTTTCTTTTCCAGCTCGAGATCGTAAAGCCTCGACCTTAGAATTTTCATGGCCATAGCCTTATTCTTGTGCTGCGATCTCTCGTTCTGGCACTGGACCACTATGTTTGTTGGCAGGTGGGTTATTCTAACTGCGGAATCTGTCTTGTTCACGTGCTGCCCGCCAGCTACAGAGGCCCGATAGGTGTCAATCTTGAGATCAATTTCGTTTATCTGAATTTCGACATCGTCATCAGCGGTCGGATAAACAAAAACGGCCGCAAAAGAGGTGTGTCTTCTTGCATTTGCATCAAACGGGGAAATCCTGACAAGTCGGTGAATTCCCATTTCAGCCCTCATTCGGCCATAAGCGTAATCGCCTTCGATGGAGAATGTAACCGATTTGAGTCCTGCCTCCTCACCGGGAAGTGTATCCAGAACTTCTGACTTGTAGCCCTCGAGTTCGGCCCATCGCAAGTACATTCTCAGCAAAATTTCGGCCCAATCCTGCGCCTCAGTTCCGCCGGCTCCCGCGTGTATCTCCACTATGGCGTCGCCCTGGTCCTCTGTTCTGGTGAAAAGTCTCCTGACCTCCATGTCTCGGACATGGTTCTCCACTGCCGTCAGTTTCTCAAGCACCTCGTTCAATGTGGATTCGTCGTTTTCTTCAAGGGCAAGGTCAAAAAGTACGGATATATCTTCAACCTCGGAGCTGAGTCCGTTGAAACTGTTTATCATACCAGTAAGCTGTTTCTGTTCCTTTAGAACGGCCTTGGCGAGGTCCGGGCGGTTCCAGAATTCTGTATCCTCCTGCTGTTTTTGCAGTTCCTTAAGTCTGTTGATCTTGCTATCGAGGTCAAAGATAACCTCTTAGTTTGTCCGACCTGTCCTTTAGCTGCGAAAGTCTCTCCTGAATCTCAAACATCTTTTCAATCCTCCGTTGCTGTATGGGAGCCGGAATAGGCCCGGCCCTCCAGGTATTTGTTGTAATCACTGAATCCATTGGTGTCGGTTTTCTCAAGAGCTTCGTCTATGATTTTCAGTTTGGAATCTAGATTGTCAATGAAATGAACCAAAATGGCCTCTCGGGTTAATGGCTTCACTAGAGCCCCAAATTCGAGTTCGCCGTGATGAGACAAGATTATATGTTCCAGTTCCCTCAGCCATGGAGCTGAAGTGACCTCCATGTCATGCGCTGCCTCCCTCAACATCTCAATGCCGAGCATTATATGGCCTTTGAGCCTTCCGTCAGGGGTTCGTCCCTTGGTGTCCGGATCGATCTCACGGAGCTTGCCTATGTCATGCAGAATAGCGCCTGCTATGGCCAGGCTTACATTTATTTCCGGGATAAGCTCAACCAATGCCTGCGTCTTGACCATTACGGTGAAAGTATGCTCCAGAAAACCTCCGACGTACGCATGATGTATTCTGCGCGCAGCCGGGAAAATTTTAATGTTCGACTCTTCCTGCTCCAGAATCCTTCTAACTAATCCAGACAACTCCGGTGGGTCAAAAAGTTCCACCGTCGCCAACAATTGTTCATATAGCCTGTCTATGTCGAAAGAAGTCTTCTTAACCAAATTGCTCAGGTCCGAAATCTCGGATAAATCGGCCTTCCTGATCCTTTCAACATTCATCTGGATTTTTTCACCGAATAGTTGGGTTGCGCCCTTTACTTTGACAAAATCTCCGGTCTGAAAATCTATCGGGCTGGATTTTAAGACGTTTGACCACACCTTGGCCACGATTGAACCGGTCATGTCCGAAAGGACCAGATTCATGTAATCCTGGCCGGTCTTGGTCTTGCGGTTTTCCAGGGATGTGAGTTGAAAGAACTGAAGCACTTCAGCGCCGGGGTTTAGGTTCTTTATAAATATGTGGTCCTGTTGCGTTACGGCTTTTTCCATTTGCTTGCACTCATCAAGTCTGATCAGGTGGACTCAGAAACTAATCATGAAATGTCCAGGAGGATTCATCAAGGAAACAGAAACGCGTCTGTCACAGAGTCACAAATATATTAGCCCCTCCCGGCATTACCAACCTGAATTTATCATAAAAACATTCTAGAATCGAACTGGACGAGATCGGAATGGGGCTAGAACAGACTCATCAACTCTCTTGTCCATGGTATCAAGGCATTTCTCCATGAGTTCTTGAACATCAATTTTTTTCCCGCCATGCAGGATGGAATAAATCTCGCCCAGAATGAGTGGGTGGAATCCGCGTTGAGTTGCGATTCTCTGGGCATAGCGACTAGCCTCAAATCCCTCTACCGCAATTTTCTTCTTTCGGTACTGTTCCATTAAGGCTTTGGCTGGCCTTGGTTTCCCCTGTTTTTCATCGATTTGAGCGAGTTCTCTTCCGAATGTGGCAGATCTACCGCCGCGGCATGTGGCCAAAAGATCAGCCATCCATACTTGCGATTCGGCGTCAAAAGTCTCGGGAGATGCTCCCAGGAGAGACCCAAAATCGCGGATTTCCGAGGTCACTAGAGTGGCATAGGTAGCCAGAAAGTTCTCCGGAGCCTGTTTTGAGCCCTCAAGAATGCCGTACCCTATGGCGTAAACATTCTTCAATGCTGCAGCCAAAGTAGTTCCTATGACATCCCGGGAATGAACCAGGCGAAACAGACTAGTGTCGATCAGAGGCTTCATTCGTTCGAATGTCTCATAATTTTCACATGCTATTTGAGTTACGCCAGCCCCTCCAGTGACGATTTCATGCGCCAGGTTTGCACCGGAAAGAGCAGAAACCCGCATCTTCTTGCCAAGCTTCTCAAGTTCCTCTCTCACAGTCTGACAAGGCAAAAGACCCGTTTCAGGTATGAAGCCCTTCGTGGCTATGACCAAATCACTGCCGTCCGGGGCCAACTCAACTACCTTAGTCATGGTGGAGTAAAAATACTTGCTAGGGGTTACAATAAGAATGAGGGAGGTGTCACCGACTGCAGCAGTAAGGTCCGCCTCCGGCCGAACAGAGCGAGGAAGGGAAATGTCCTTAAATAGAAATGGATGCTTACCCTCCACCGTAAGTTTTTCAATTATCTCTTCCCTAGCATCATAGAGTATGAGTGAGTGCTCTGATAACTCTTCCTTCTTGAGAAGGTTGCGCCCTATTAGCAACGCGATGGTATAGCCCCAGGCCCCGGCGTTGATTACCGTCAGAGTGTTCCTGCCTCGCAACGGATAAATCCGCCGGTCTGCATGGTAAGAATAAAAACTCAGCAGTGATTCGTTTTTCGGTGAGTATGTTCTGCGGATCACCGAACCTGATATGGCTCCCCTCTTGGACAACATCCTGAGGCCAACGTTCACAGACTGCGGAATGTCTGACACTATGAGCGGGTGAAATGGAGGGGCCTTCCTGTATCTGGCCTTGAAGAAAGTAGTGGTGTTCTCCACTTCCTGCCTGAAACGTTCTCTCAATGTCTTGAGGTCCAGCTTGCTCTGGCCGTGCAGAGCCTTTGCCACAAGGTGTGTTGGCTGTATGAGTTTGTTCTTCGCTATCTCTTCAATCGCCCGGTGAGATATTCTCTGGAGTGAGAGCCGATTGTCGTCAGTCAGTTCAAAGGGTTCACCGAAGCCTACCGAGACATCACCGAATATCTCGTTTATTTTTCCTAATACCTTTTCGGGGGATCTCAATCCGAGCACAAAGGGCGCTACCCGCAGTCGGTTACCAGGAAACATCGACAGGACAGGGAAAAACCATGGAGCAGTTAGATAGCTGTCATCCGGAATTACCGAGTAGGAAATCGAAATTGGAATGACCAGGGCTTTTCCTGTGGCCTTGACTCCTGAAATAACGGAATGGGGAACATAAGGCTCACGAAGGATGCCGTCACGCGAACGCACCGTGTAACGACTGGTCCTGGCGAACAGCACCTGAACTTCATTCTTTTCGGCCAGAGCTGCGCTGAACCATGAATAAGCCCTGTGGGCCAGTGGTGACAGAGTCTTCCTTACATTCAGGGCTCGGAATCCCTTAAGCCACTTCGCCGCCCATCCATCAGTTACGCTGCCGGTGACGTGCATTACCGGTGTTGGCAGACCCAGTCTATGAGTCACTCCGGCCGCATGTATGTAGTCAAAATATGATGAATGGTTAACAAAGAAGAAGCGTGGTCCCTTGAATTCCAAAATCTTATTTCGAATTTCTTCGGAGGGGGCTTTTGAAATGTCGCGAAAGAGCCTACTGGTCAAATAGGCCATGAGGCATGCAGTCCGCCTGAAATCCGCCGCATCGTATGACACAGATAGTTCATTCAGCGCATTTTCAATTTCGAAACGGTCATTGCGTGGTTCAAGGGTTTCGGATAGCTTGAGCGCCCTGGATCTGAGGAGATCGTTATCGACCCAACTCGCTTGACCCTGAAGCCAAGCTCGGTCAAATTTCTTATACCCCTCGTGACGACGGAACAATTTAAATAGAGGATTAAGGTTCATCCTGTGAACAACCTCACGAGGGGGAGTAATATTCGATCTACTAGTTTACCAATCCTGTAGCCGGTCTTTCAACATCCCGAGCGGGGCCGCGTGGTCCGGTGGGCCTAGCCGGTGTTGCCGGTTGAGGGGCTGATGTCGACTCCTGTTCCTGACGGAATACAGAAGGAGGCGCGGACTGTGTCTGACCCTGAGGCGCTCTAGGTTGCGCCTGCTGAACCTGCGGAGCAGGCGGCTGAACGGCTGATGGCTGCTGTGGAGCAGCCGTAGCGGAATCCGTTAAAAACCTCATTGAAAGTAGAACCGTGTTGAAAACCTGATGAAACTTCTCCATTTGGGTTGAAGGCGCTATACATGACACTCTCACAAGTGTCTGGTCATTCTTGTAATAGACGATGACTATATCAAGCCATGCCTTTAAATTTGCCTCATACGTCCTTATGAAGAAATAATACGATCCGGGAGATTCGCTCTTGAACTCACCCTCGTCTATAATCTTGACTTCCTGCTTTTCTTTCTGAAGGTCGGCAATCCCCTTACGAAAGTCGTTCAAGTAAGCATTCATCGGATCTTTTACGGGCTTGTGGGCGGCTACATTAATCCTCGGCCTAACATTGTCACTAAGGTCGGGCGCAGTAAAAACTACGTAATAGCTCCCCTTAGGCTGATCGTTCTTGAACCAGCTCCCGGGGTATTTCATCGAGAATCCGAATTCTTCACTATTGAAAACCTTGAAGTCTTGAGCCATCAATCCAGATGGAAAAAATGCCAGCAATGAAACCATCAGCAGAACTACGTGAAAAAAGTGTCTGATTGAGCGATAACTCATACAATGTCTCCTTTCTCCAAGGGACTAAAGACAAAAGTAGATTTTAGCAATAAATTCCTGATAACGTCAAGTTATTCTATCTAAAAGAATTGGATCACTGACCTACGGGGCTGCCCCGGCGCAGGTCCTTAACAAAAGGTTCCAAGAGAAATCAATATCAGAATCATGACTCAAAAACAAACGTATATTGAAGAGTTCAGACGCAAATGACATTTAGGTGATCATTCTGATCTTTTGTCCTTCCGCTGTCATTCAAACAGGTCTTCAACCTTTCATTTGTACCTTGCCCCACGCCATAAAATCCCGTTGCCCAACAATATGTCCTTGACGACCTCAAAGGCTATCCATGCCCCGATCACTACTCCTGCCGCTCCAAAAACACCGTAATATGGCGCTCCGTTATACTTGTTCAGGAAAACACAGGTCGATCCGATTATGCCTAGAACAGCAAGTCCAGATGCTATAATGACGTATTGCTCCAGTGTGTCCGGTACCGATATCGTAGATTTAATCAGATACGCAATGAACAATCCGCAGATCACGCTCAATGACCCATAATTCACCAGCAGAGTCAAAGCGCTCGACAAGCTTTTATTAAGTCCCCCGTAAAATGTTCTGACCCAGAACCCTTTGAGTTCGTGGAGACTGGAAAAAGGCTTGGTAGTCAGACGTGGACCTGCGAGTTTAACAGAGATGTCCATGCCAGCCAGTTTTGCGGCCTTGCTGAAGGCAATGTCTTCCGTGATTTCGGACCTGAAGCGTCGCCAACCACCCAGTCTGTCATAAGCCTGTTTTGATACCATTATGAAACAGCCTGACGCCAGGGCGGATTCCGGAATACCCGGGTCATTCACCTCGCTCATCGGATAGAAGTAAGAAAGCCCAAGACCCAAGTGGGGGTATATTGCCTTTTCAAGAAATCCGGAGTCCTTAAACCCCGGAAGAAGGCTTAATACGTCTACCCGGCTGACTCTAAGGTGATTAAGTCCCCTTTCGATAATGTCATGACTAAAAAAGGCATCAGCGTCAGTGAAAAGAAATAAATCACCGGTCGCCATGGATACGCCATGGTGAAGCGCATGGGTTTTCCCTGTCCAGTTGTTCGGTAAATCCTTCAAACTGGCTATCTTAACCCGGTCATCAGACTGTTTGACCTTCTCCATTAATTCAAAAGTGTTGTCTACGCTTCGGTCATCCACCATTATCAGTTCGATGTTCCGATAGCTAGAATCCAGAATGGCCTTTGCTACAGCCTCTATAGTGGATGATTCATCTTTGGCGGGGATTATCACGCTAATCTTTAAGGATTCGTCCGTTCTTGAATTGTCCGGAAGGTTGAGAAGCGATAAATCAGCTTTCAATTCCTTGATGAGTCTGGGGATAAGACTTGCCATCCTGGAAGTCGCCAGCAAAATGAAAATAAGAATTAGCCCATCAAAGGATAAAAACAATTTCTACACCCAAATTATATGATTTGTGCGCCCAAACGGAAAGTCGAATACACACGCCGACACCGCGCCTGCATTCGTTCAAATGGTTATAAATAAACTAAAACCCCACGTATTCCAAATTCAAACGTTTCGGAAGGTTTGTTTCAGGCAGGAAAATCAGTTTGAGCTGCGGGCCTGATCTTGTATCAGGCGCCCACAACAAGTCTTGTATCAATTCCTCGATGTCATCTGCTTTTTGTTGAAAAGTGACTCGGACATCATCAGGTCACTGCGCGCTTCCTTCTTTTTGCCGACTTTTTCAAGAAGCGCTGCACGCGCCCTGTAAGATTCTGCGTTTTTAGGATCCAGCCTTATCGCGGCAGTTAGGTGCGCAAGCGCCTCCTGAAGGCGATTATCATGGATCAAATCTTTGGCTGCAGCCACTAGTTCGGAGGACTTAACTGTTTCGGTCTCGTAGACGCAGAATATTTCCGCTGAAAAATGGCTTTCATAACGCGGATTGGAGGCCGTTACGGCGAAATTGTACATGTAGCCCGGATCAAGGCCCTTCAAAAGAACTGCCGTCTCGGATGTCTCGAACATCCTCCTGAATTCACCTTTTTCTGTTCCCCAAAACAGCGTGTATGACGATGCCCCCTCTGACGGGGTCCACCTGGCTACTAGACCGTCATCCGATTGTTCCACCACCAGATGTTCAGGAACTGAAGGTTTCCTGATTTCCACGGCTCTGGTCTCTGCATCCCCCATGAACACATACATAAGCAAAGACAATCCTAGAACTGCAATGACATAATATTTTCTGGTGGATGCGAACTTCAGGGCCGAAGAAAAACTGTTTTTCAGCAGCGAATAGTTCAACCGCTTTGAGGCATTGAGCAAGTAATTAATATTTTCTGATAAATTCAGACGCATCAATAGATCTTCCTTAAAAAACAGGTTCAAAAAACAACGAATTAAGAACCAGCCAATTTAACCCCCGCCCATAACCTTCCTTATTATAGGTTCTTTTACAGAAATCCGCAATAACCTCAAAAAATTCGTACTCAAAAATGTTATCGTATCTGCCAAATGACTCAATAAATTTTTGATAATGGGAAAAGGTTGTGCTATATAGCTGTTCGTCATAAAAGACATGTTATTTTAAAGTGTTGAACTTTAATGATGAATAGGAGGTTTATAATTTGAGCAAGCATACCATTTTTTTTGTTCTCATTTCTTTGACTTTTGCTTCGCTGACCCACGCATCCACCCAGGTTGGTCAGGTTTCCCCGGCGGATAACCAGATTCTGGCAAAAATAGGTGACAAGGTTGTGACCGAGGCGGACCTGCGCGAGATGTCAAACGCAGTGCCTGATAAATTCAAATATTATTATCAGACACCGGAAGGTCGAAGGCAAACACTTGAGTATATTGTGAATGTGTATGCCTTGGCGGCAGAGGCGGAAAAGCAGGGGGTGGAAAAGAGGCCGGACGTTCAGAAGTTGCTAAATTTTACGCGAAATGACCTTTTGGCGAGATTCTACCTGGAAGGATTGACGAAAGACCTTGCTCCACCGACTGAGGCTGAGGCCAAGGCTTTTTACGATCAGAACCGTGGAGAATTCGTAACTCCTGAAAGCATACACCTCAGCCACATACTTGTTGAATCGGAAAAGGAAGCCAAGGATGCTCTGGCCCGTCTCAAGAAAGGTGACAAATTTGGAGACGTTGCGAGCCAGATGTCCGTTTGTCCTAGCAAGGACGTTAAGGGAGATCTGGACTGGATGCCACGTGGAAGCCTGGCACCAGAAATCGAAGAAATCGCCTTTACCCTGAAAAACGATCAGATCACCGGTCCGGTAAAGACAAAATTCGGGTATCACGTGTTACTGCTGCATGACAAAAGGCCGGCCCGCGAAAATACCTTTGATCAAGTAAAGGACCTGATCATGGAGCAGATCAAGTTTCTAAAACAGCAGGAGCAATATGAGAAAATAGCTGAGGCGTTACGCAAGAAATATAATGTTCAGATCTTCCTTCCGGCTGGGCCAACGGCTCCGGTAGGGCCACGGTAAACCTTGGCAGACGCCCCTCTACCCTGGCGGGGCGTCTTTCAAACTTCCCGCTATTCCTCCAGTGGAACGAACATATCCTCGGCCTCTTCAACAAACTCGGACATATCTCCCACCTGCTCGTTGATACGGTCCAGCGCTTCTTCGGCCGTCCTGGTATGCAAACTCTCCGATCTAATCATGAGTGAGACAAGCTCTGAGAAATACATTTCATCTACAAGGTGAATTTTAGTCAAAATATCAAGAGCTTCCTCGTCCGTCACATCCAGATCATCGGGTTTGAGTTCCCCTCGGTCGAGTTTTACCATGAAGTCTGCCGGAAACGCAGCGTCTTCCGGATCAACGGTGTCTGAAATTACCTGGGCCTTTGGTTTTACTATTTTTTCCTGAAAGGCCAGGGCCACCAGTTTTATGTCGATCTTGTCAAGAAGCTTGGCAAAGGTCTCATCATCCTCTTCAAGGAAGCTTACCATCCAGTGATAGGCTGTCTGTGGGTCGGTGACTCCTGCGGTTGAGAAAAGCTCGGAATCCAGGTCCAGTATAGATTGAACCCTGTTGGGATCAACCAGGCTCAGCACACCTATGTGCGTGGAACTCTGTGACTTCATTATCCGGAACAAAGCCCTGTCACCGATACCATCCACGATCTTGCGGCCCTCACCGTCATCGAGCAGAAATATTATCTCCTGGGCTTTCTTGGGGTCGGTGTACGCCTGATGAGAAACAAGCGAAATCTGTTCCTCGGGGCTCAGGGAGGCCATTATATGAGCCGCCTGCCGTCTGTCTTTTACTACTAAATCCGAAACCTGCCTGGCAGTGTCTGAGACCGGGGCGAGTAAACTGTCACTCCTCATACTGTTCAAATCTCCTCCTCTCCCGTCCAGTGCGGGTTCTCCACAGCCCTTACCATTTCATATGCGCTGTCATCACCATCAAAATCCTCCGCAAGCCACCCCTCATCAGGAGGCTTGTAGGATTCCCCGAGATTGAGAACTATGCGTTTCCTTTCACGGGTGAGAGTGACCAGAGTGAGCGCTTTTGCCATTTCGGAACGTTTGTATTCGTCTGCAGAGTCCCTGAAAGCGAAAATAATGTCTCTCAATTTTCCGGAATGATTTTTGTCCAACTGAATTCCCTTGAGACTCAGCAATTCATTAAGTTCAGGCAGTTCATCATTTCTTGCGCACACAAAAACCTTATCCATGAATTCCTTGGATAACTTGACCAAACGCCTCATGCAGAAAGCCAGGGTGACTGCGTCCATGACGGTGGGATCTTTGATAATCAAGTCCAAATATAGCGTCTCTGAGCCCGAATTCTCTTCGCAAAATTCCTCAAATGACCTGAATTCAGCGCTCAGTTCAGGATTTATGACAATTTCATCGTCACCAGACATTCCTCACCTCCTTGAATTCCATTTTCATTCTAAAACTATCACCAAAATGTTTCAAGATACTCTTCGGCCGATTGATCCCAAACCGGTCATCAACTTAATAAACTCATTTTCCGCTTGCTATTCAGGGTTTAGGCGTTTGTTGTCGATTAGCTGTGGCATCCTTTTGGTCGGGGATGATATGTTCAGGGATTGCAGCCCGGGTCGACCAACACATCGAGGGCTATTGAAGTGGATCATGCAAGCAACAAGGGAACTGTCTTAATTTTCAGATGACCGACCTTATTATTCGGGGAGCCGGAGGAAGTGATCATGATTTTGGCGGGAATAGACTGTGGCGCTAAGAATACAAGGACTGTAATTATTGAAAATGGCGCTGTGATTGGCAGAGGGACGGCTCTAACTGGATTCCACCAGGCCGACGCTATCAGGAAGTCTCTTCAAATGGCTCTGGATCAGGCGCGAATCGATCGTTGCGGTGTGACATGCATTGCAGGTACGGGATCTGGCGCAAAGGCCATTTCTGAAGCGGATGTAAATGTCAACGACATTAGGGCAATCTCAGCGGCTGCATTTTATCTCTTGCCGTCGGCCAGGACGGTGATTGACGTGGGGGCGGAGGAGAGCAAAGTTGCCCGGATCGGTCCTGAAGGATCGGTCATGGATTTCACCGTAAACGAAAAGTGCGCCGCTGGAGCAGGATCATTCATCGAATCCATGGCTCGCGCTCTGGAGGAGCCATTAGATACAATCGGTCAGCTAGCCCTTTCTTCGGTAAATTCTGTTCCTATGAATGCGCATTGCGCTATATTCGCAGAATCAGAAGTCATAGGATTGATCCACGCTAATATCGGCAAGAATGATATCTCAAAGGCCATTCATGATGCCCTTGCTTCGAGGGTTGTTTCCATGATTCGCCGCATCGGCGTCAACAGCGATGTCATTATGCTTGGCGGTGTAGCATGCAACGTGGGCTTTGTTGAGGCCTTACGCAGGGAACTCGGGCTGGAAAGGCTTTACGTCCCGGAATTTCCTGAATATGGGGCGGCCTTGGGAGCAGCCATTAGCGCACAGGGAGAGACAAATAGTTGATTGTCGACTAGCGTATGCCGGTTGTATGGGGTGACGGAGTCTATTATGGGATTCTCAGTAATATCTTATTGGAGAGATTCATGATGATTAATGAGCGCAAACCTGATTTCTGGCGATGGGAGGAAACCCGTTGGACGCGTGATGAAATGAACTGGCGAGACGCACGTTTTATAACCTGCGGAATTGATGTTGGATCGGTTTCGTCCCAAGCCGGTATAATGTGTGATGGAGAGATGTTCGCGTACGCCAGTGTAAGAACCGGTTCTAACAGTCCGGACAGCGCTCGTGATGTCCTAAGGTTTGCGCTCGAGAAAACAGCCATTACCTTAGAGGACATCAGCTACTGTGTTGGGACGGGCTATGGACGGGTTAATGTTCCGATGGCAGATCGTTCGGTCACGGAAATAGCTTGCCACGCACGAGGCGCCAACTTCATTTTCGGCCCTAGAGTAAGAACCATTCTGGATGTCGGAGGGCAGGACATAAAGGCAATCAGGTGTGATGAGAAGGGGAAAGTTCTCAATTTTCTGATGAATGACAAATGCGCCGCCGGTACCGGTCGGGGCATGGAAGTCTTCTCGGATCTGCTGTCAGTGCCCATCGGTGAGGTAGGAGACAGGTCTCTGGATGTTGACGAGGAGCCTCCGCCTGTTTCAAGCGCATGTGTGGTTTATGCAAAGACCGAAGCGACGAACCTCTTAAGAAGGGGGGTAAAAACCAATGATGTTCTAGCTGCCTATTGTTCCGCTATGGTGGAAAGAATGAGTTCGCTGGTCAACAGGGTAGGGCTTGAGCGTGAGTTCGGAATAACAGGAGGCATGGCGAAGAATAGGGGTATAACCATGAGGCTTGCCAGAAAGCTCGGACTTGAGCCGATGATAAGCCGCTGGGACACCCAGATAGCAGGGGCTGCAGGAGCTGCGCTATTTGCGTACGCGTTGAGCCTGAAGGGGCAAGGCCGCCCGAGGCATTAAATGACCCGTATTCTGAACGGCTTCCAGTTCAGGACTGGAAAAAATTCTTTAGATCCTCTGGCTCTATCCTGAAAGGGCTTCCGGCTCCCTGAAAAAAACCGTGACGCTTCAGCATGTGCAATCCAAGGAGGCTGAATTTGATAGAGATCCCTGTTTTGAGGTTCTTTGCATATACCACAGCTTTTTGCGCAAAGAATCTGTCACCCCATGGACATGCCGTTTTCCCGCGATCCTCCCTGACCGAGACCTCGTATTTTCCGTCCACCACAACGGGGTCGCCGAATGCTGGAGCCGCCTCCCGATAGAGTCTTTCCATCTGGCCTGTCAAATGATCCATGTCAACATCCAGGCTTGCCACTAAAGCCGCATCATCGTCCAGAAGACGCCGTAATTGCCTGGACTCGCCCCGTAAGTAATTCCCCTGGCGGAGCTTTTGCTCTGTATCGAAGAGGGTGGGGTCAGCCTTTAGCTGTCTGTCAGGCAAATTTGTCATAATAGATGTGTTCCTTCTCAACTCCGAGTTTGCATAGCGTCTCAACGCATGCGTTTAACATTCCCGGACTTCCACAGAGGTATCCCTCACAGTTGCTCCCATCCGGAATGCCTTCGGCAACCACGTCCGTTATTCGACCGGTGGCCCCATCCCAGTTGTCCTCAAGATCAGGATTGGAAAGGGCAGGGACAAATTGAAAAGCCTGGTGTTTTATCCCGAAATCTCGCCATTCATCAAGCATGAAAAGATCTTTCCTGCTTCTTGCCCCAAAAAAGAAAATCGGTTTTCGTCTCTCTATTTCGTCTGCGCTCATACCGAGCAGTATGGACCGGATGGGCGCCATGCCTGAACCACCAGCTATACAGACCATTCGGCGATCACTGTCCCTGAGATAAAAATCACCGTAAGGGCCGGTAAGGGCAACATCATCCCCCACCTTTAGGTGATTGAACATGTAAGTGGTGCAAATCCCATCGGGAACAAGCCGTACCATGAGTTCGACATGATTTTTGTCCACTGCATGCCCGCACATCGAATAGGCCCGATATACTGAGTCCGGGATGTCACCGTAAGGTTGGGACTGGAACTGGATGTATTGACCGGCCTTATAGTCAATTTCCGAAGGAGACATCAACTCAAAACGAAAATGCTTTATATCGTATGTGAGATCGCCAATGAAGGATACTTTAGCCTTGAATTCCCGGATGCTGAAGAGTTCTTCCGGAATCCTTATTTCGCAGTTATTCCTGATCTTGATCTGACATGCCAGCCGGACATTCTGAGCAATATCCTCTTTGGTCAGAAGCGGGGCCTCGGTCGGCAGAACATCACCAAAACCGCTTATGGCTTTTACCTTGCAATAAGAGCATGTCGCCCTTCCACCACAGGCCGATGGCACAAATATCTTTTCCTGCTTCAATGTGGCTAGGACGGTTGAACCGCCTTGTACCTTCAGGATTTTGTCGTTTATCTTAAGCTCGACCTCGCCGTAGTCCATCAGGTAACGTTCGGCCAACAGGATTATGATTGCCAGAACAGTAGCAAGGCAGGCTATTGAAAATGCAGGAGTGAAATAACTCAAAGACAAGATGAGGTCCTTTTCGAATA
>CALDNG010000444.1 GCA_937915285.1 uncultured Desulfomonile sp.
AGCCTTTTTGCGCCAATTTCTGTGGTATGGGACAACTATTTCGGGGAGCCGACAATATCTGAAATTCAGGTCCGCGCTACACACTGGGGTCAGGTGGAAAAACTGAGAGAAGAAGTCGTCAAAGTTCTCAAATCGTTACATCCGGGTTTCTCACAGGGATTGGAAGTCATCTGGCACCCCGAAAAAATACGGGCGATCAGTGTGGTGGAAGGACTCGTAAAATTTCTTCTTTTCACTGGATTGTCCTTGGTCATGATCCTCGGAGGATCAGCCATGACGAACCTTATGTATTTGGCCGTTCAGGATCGGACTTCTGAAATCGGTGTCAGGATGGCCATGGGGGCTACAAATTATGACATAATGAGACAATTCCTGGTGGAGTCAATCGTGACAACCTTCTCAGGTATTGTTGCAGGCCTTGCGCTTGGTGTTTATGTGGTAATGATGATGAAAATGGCATTTGATTTGACTCCGGATTATGGGATGTTGTGCTTGGGAATAGTGGGCTGTATGGTTTTGGGAATAGTCCTTGGTTTGACTTCCGGACTTAAACCATCAAGAAAGGCAAGCCTTCTTGATCCGGCCGAAGCAATCCGTTTCGAATGATTTGACTATTCAAATCGCATTGCTCTGACCGGACTCATTTGACGGGCCATCAAGGCAGGATAAAGGCCGGAAAGGATACCTATCAAAGCGGTTAACAACAAACCGCCGCAGGCTGTCATCAACAGGAGTGACGCCTCGATATTGAATCCCATTACAGCCTTGAGAAAAAAACATGCAAGAATGGCAGTCAAGACCCCTGCCAAGCCACCAAAAGCACATAAAATGAATGATTCAAACAGAAATTCAAGAGTTATCAGGAAATCCTTTGCGCCGATAGCTTTTTTCAAGCCGATTTCCCTGGTTCTCTCCCGGACTGAAGCTATCATCATGTAAGCCGTTCCAAATGCGCCTATCCCAATCCCCCCGAAACAGACTAGATAAATTAGGGCCTTCACCAAATCCACGGTCTGTTTGACCCGGGATATCCTCTGAGGATAGTAAGTTATCCTGAGACCGGTTTTTTGACCTGAATGACGAGTCGAAAGAAGTTTTTTTGCGGCTTCGGCGACCGTTTCAACTGCCTCCCAGTGATCTACCCTGATCCGGAGGTGTTTTATGGAGTACATGTCCTCGAATCTGCGCCTTGCAGTAGACAAAGGGATAAAAACGCTTCTGAGGCTATCAGGTCCCTGAATTCCTCCGAGGACTCCTATTACATGCAGGCTGTTGTTGGCTATGTGGATTATCCCACCAACTGGATTTGAGAGACCAAAAATGTCTCTGGCTACATTTGTCCCCAGGACGCAAACCGTGGAGCCTCTTTTTACATCTTCGTCGTCAATCAAACGACCCTTTTCGCAGGAAGCCATGATGGTATTCCAGAATGATTTGTCCACCCCTGCCAGTCGCGCCATCAGTCTGATGGAGCCCATTGACACCTCCACGTTGTCTGCCGAGACGATGGCGCCCACCTCCATCACATGCGGAATCTTCTCCAAATGCCTTATGTCAGAGTTATGGAATTCTCCCGGATGATGACTGTCAAAGTCGTGACGTTCTACATCAATTATTGTGGCTCCACCCAGAACGAGAAGATGTCTGCCTATTTCCTGATCGATGGCATCGCTAACATTTAGTAGTATTATAAAACCCGCGACTCCTAAAGCGATGGCAAATACCGCGAATTTGTACCTACGCCGGTTTCTAAATACCATACGCTGGGATAAGGCAAGCATATCTATAAAAACGGAATACTTCATCTCAGATGCCCAAATCAGAGCACACAAATTATGGCCTGAGTTTCATGAAACAAGCATTGTTACATATCTGTTACTAGCTTCCTGAATTTCAGATGGCCAGAGTCGTGTCCAATTACCTCCAGAATAATGACTACGATATTTGATCATCACCCGAAGAAACTTCATGCTGTTTTGTGGCAACTGGAATGTCCTGATTTTTGGATAAAAATTGATTCATCTTGCGGGAGATGTGATGATCTCGGATTTATTCATGAGTGTCCGTGACAGAAAGGCTACCAGTTTTTCGAAACTTTCCCTGATTGCCGGGCTGATCGCCTGACCGGTTTGCTCCAGGTCGTAATACACGTTGAACATGTGTCTTTCACCGGGATAGATATGGCATTCGACGTCGGCGTTCGCGTCACGCAATTCGCTCTCCAGTTTTTTGGCGTATTTCACGTTGTAGACCCCGTCTGCTTCACCGTGAAAAATAGCAGTGGGCGGAAGCCGTTTCGGATCATAGGGCTGAATCCATGGAGATCCTCCGTTATTCCATATCAGTCCTGCGATTTTCTCTGGTCCTGTCGCATACATCAACGCTATGTTGGCAGATTGTGAAAATGCTGAGATAGCAATCTTTTTGGAATTGATCCTGGGATGATTTCTGAGAAAATTAACCCCTGAATCCATATTTCTGAGGTACCACTCCGGACCTGCAGTCAGCCTTGCTACTACAGACAGATGATTGACCCACGCCCACAAATGGTAAGGCATTTGTCTCCATGTGTCCGGACCGGGTGTCAGCCACTCTGGATAACCTGAAGCGTCCAGAAGTAACACCGCAAAACCCCGCTCACTTAGCTTCTGGCAATAAGTGTGATACTGGATGAGCTTTTTACCTCCCGCGTTTGCCGCAACCAGAACCGCAGGCCAAGGATTTGCAACTGTCTGACCGGGAGAAAAAGTCAAACCAGGCAAAGAATCGCCATCCGGCAAAGGGACTTCGACCGTCATCCCGCCGGAATGGCAAGTTGAGGCCTGAAGCATGCAAGAGAGAATGATCAGGACTACTGCTGCAAGGATGCGACTCAAAAAACGCATTTCACGATTCCTGGAATCTGAAAGTGAAAAAATCAGTCTACTCTGATGATACGGTCGTGCGCCCAATTTGTGAACCGGGGGTAAAACAACTAACATAACCCCGAGATTTGAACTTCGAGTCAAATTGGCGTAACAAAAGTTTTCTTCGATTGTGTTAAAGTTCTGTTACACATCACGCTATTTTAGTCAACAGAATCGGCATGCCCTGATTTGAGGTTTGACAGGCATCATGTTGGTTCCCTCTGCAGGCTTCGCTGAAATAAAGCCCACGTAATAGGATCAGGCGAACACCGGGAACAAAAATTGAGTAAGGCGAAATTTTTTGTTGCATTGGTCACGAATCTCATCCATACTGAGGCCAGGTGACGATAGAAATATTTTAACCAAAACAACCAAAATCTAAACAGCAACCCTCGATTATTCGCAAAGGCCGATCGAGGGTTTTTCATTTTTTAAGCAGGAATTTGCGCTTCAGTTAATTCCGCTGGTCATATTCAGGAAACTAGAGGTTCGTACATGAAAACAGGGTGTGGCGCCGTCAGTTGCGCACACCCTGTTGTTATCAAAGAGCTTTAAGACTCTCTAGTTGCCTGGATCATAAGCTGCTGAGCCAGAGTCTACGCAGCTAGACAGTTCGTCCTTGGACGCCTTCTTGGGATCCTTCAGAGAACTGAGGTTACAAATGAACTCATTGCCTTCCTTGTCTTTTACCCACACCAATGGATCCGACGGTTTCGTTGGTTCTGCCATAAAATAACTCCTTCTAAAGATTAATTGTACCGGAAATCCGGACAGGTTGAAGGCGTTTATCATTATGCACTGGTTCTTTTAAACACTTACGCCCATTACATAATTTGCCCCCTCCACTTTATAACTCAACTTTAAAAAACCTAACTATCAAAAATTTCTTCATGAATTGGATGCTGACCCTGTTTAATTATTTGAAAGTTTGAATTATTTCACAGGAGTCTCTCTTATCATTCTACCCATAAAATTTCCAGTGTCAATGCCAACATGACAAAAAGCGCCCGAGGTTAGGGATTTCTAATGATGGGGACGGCCAAACGGATGAGGGTTCCGGCAACTCTTGAACGTCTGACTTCACAAAATGTCTGACGAGAGGTTTTCTTTTGGGCAGATATCTTGTTCAGGACAACGCGCAGCGCGGAGCTGCTATATCATACGACGGGTTAAACTGTTTTCGGTGATTCTAGTGTATTCCAATACCTTGCAAATTCCGCGGACCGGATTACAGATGTGAGGTCGAAAGGTTAAGGAGCGCTACTCCTGAAATGATCATCAATAATGCCAGTATCTTGAGCGCTGTTAACGGCTCGTTGAACCACACCATGCCTATGACAGCTATGATGGCGGTTCCCATAGCCATCCATACGGCGTAGGCGATGCTCACATCTATGGTTTTCAACGCAATTGTAGAAGCTGAAAAGGACAAACCGTAGAAGAGAAAGATGAGAATCGAGGGCCAGAACTGGGTAAAACCTTGGGACATCTTCATACAAAGTGTCCCTGAAACCTCCATGGCGATTGCAAAAAAAAGGAGTAACCAGGCGCTCATGACAGCAATCTCGCCTCCTGAAATCTTGGATGATAGCTGTCACAATTTCACAGGTGAATTGAAGGGTCAACAGAATGATTCTAGGATTGTCAGCATTCAAAGCGCATTGCGCTGACAATATCGAGTCTTCCGGCCTGCTGGGAGGGGTACCATCCTGCGAAAACACCTATAGAGATGGTAAGAGCCAGGTCAACCAGTATACTGGACGACAGGACAACTCCTGAAACTGATACGCTGAGCAATTCCTTAAGGCCTGCCACTGCAATCAGACCTCCTATTACGCCCACAACTCCAGCGATGACGCTCACCATGACAGACTCAAGTATGAACTGGTCCCTGATCAGCGAATCTGTCGCTCCCATGGACTTGCGCAGCCCGATTTCCTTGGTTCGATCCTGAACAGCGGCCAGCATTACATTGGTGAGTCCCATCTTTCCGACTATGAAGACTCCAACGAGAGCAGCGTAACTGAATAGCTGTATGAAAAAAACTATCATCCTGACCCTGTCCAGTCTGTTGGATCGGTAGTTTACCTTGATGCCGTGCGCCAGATAGGGATGGTTGTATTTTAGGATCGACTCAGCATGTTCCCTTATGTCACGGACATTGTCCCAAGTATCGACGCGTATAAGCAACTGGGTCACCTGTCTGAGGTTGTGCAAATGGTGGGAGGCCAGAGACAATGGAATGAAAATGGTTCGGGAGTTATCCTCCTGTTGTTTACCTCCAAGAACTCCTATTACTGTATAATGGTAAGAATTTACAACTATGGTCTTTCCGAGTGGGTCCATTTTTTTGAAAAGGCTCTGATTGATCTCAGCGCCTATAACGCAAACTTTGCGCCTGTTCTCAACATCTTCCCTACTAATTAGACGTCCCATGGCAAGCGGGGTTGACTGGGTTCCCCAAAATTCTTCATTCACTGCTGATGCTATGGTTCGTTTGCGTTCAGCCCCTTCATACAAAACTGCAACAGCTTCCCCGGTTGATCTGACAGGCGCGACAGCTATCACTGCCCGCAATTTCTTAAGGGTATCGACGTCCTTCGCGAAATATTCACCTGGATGGTAATTGTTTCTGTCTTCCCATTGGGCGACCAGTACGGTTGCCTCACCTATGAGTTCCAGATCGTCCGAAACCTTCTTTTCGACAGAATCTCCGAGGCATCGGATTATTATAAAACCAATTGTCCCGACAGCGATCGCTATGAGAACAGACTTATATCTTCGGCGATTCCGGATAACCATCATCCAGGATGTCATGAGAAGATCTTGAGGTTTCATACTATTACTCGAAACGCATAGCAACTATCGGATCCAGGCGACTAGCGTTTCTGGCAGGGATTAAGCCTGACGCCACTCCGATTAGAGCCCCAGCAGTTATTGCGGAGATCAATGCCACAAAATACATAGATAAAATGATCGGTGTCTGAAAAACGAATCGCGACATTATAACAACTATGGTTGACCCGAGCGAGACTCCAATCAAGGCCCCTGTCATGCAGACAGTGATGGATTCGAAGAGGAACTGCTGGACAATGTTTTTGTCGGTTGCGCCCACAGCCTTGCTGAGGCCAATTTCGGTTGTGCGTTCGCGTACTAGCGCAATCATTACATTTCCAACTCCAAATCCTGCCAGCAGGATTGTAGCGCATACAGCGAGGTAGATAAAAAGCTTGAAAAGCTTCACGATATTCTGAACCATTTTCACGAGTTCTGGTTCATACTGGATTGCAATCCCAAGTAACGGCCTCTTCTGACGCAGGACTCGCCCTATTTCATTATACACTTTTTCTACTTGGTCAAGGCCAGCCGGCAAGACAGTGATACGTCTGATGCTGTGCATCCCGGGAATTCGCGCCCTGACGACAGTTATGGGAACAAAGATCGCCTGCTCCAGGTCCTGATCTTCCGGGTCCTCAACCAGTCCGATCACCTGAAAGCTGATCCCTTCAACTGTAATGCTTTCTCCCACTCCTGATCGGTCTCTCCCAAAAAGCTGTTTTCTAAGGTCGTTGCCAATTACGCAGACAAGTTTCATCTCTTTTATGTCGGATTCTTCTATCCCACGACCGGCAGTTACTGGCAAATGTGCGGCCAATTTGAAAAAATTTGAATCGACCCCGATTATTTTAAGGTCCGGGTATTCAACGTTCCTGAAAATCGCCTTGAATTCCAGCAGGGACGGCCACCAGGAATAGACCGATGGGGAGACT
>CALDNG010000445.1 GCA_937915285.1 uncultured Desulfomonile sp.
GAGATATCCACTCGTGACTGGAGTTCAGACGTGTGCTCTTCCGATCTCGGTAACCATGTTTTGGATCAAAGTCCTGGTGAGACCGTGCATAGCTCGACTCTTGCGATGGTCTGATACAGCAGAGACTCTGATGTGAGTCCCATCCACGTTAACTTGCACTAAGTCTGATACCGTCATGCCGAGCGTTCCCTTGGGACCATTGACCGAGACACTTGAGCCATCCAGGTCGATAGTAACCTTTTCCGGAATCGCTATTGGCGCTTTGCCTATTCTCGACATAAGTAAAGCTCCTAACTAAAAGCCGTTACCAAATGCTGCAAAGGACTTCGCCACCGATTTTTCTGCGGCGAGCTTCCTTGTCAGTCATTATACCCTGAGACGTTGATAGCACCAGAATCCCAATGCCGCCGTGACTTTTCATGTCGTGGTCATGCCCGACGTAAACACGCCGGCCAGGCGTAGACACTCTTTTCAAGCCTTCTATGACGCATTGAGTCTCGTCATCAAATCTCAGGTTGAGCTTGAGAACGCCCTGCTTGTTTTTGGCAGAGCGAATGACTTTATATTTCTTTAGATAGCCTTCTTCTTTCAAAATCTGGACAATACCGATTTTGAGGTTAGAAGCCGGTATCGTCACTTGATCTTTACGCGCCTGCTTCGCATTTCTTATGCGAGTCAACATATCCGCAATGGGATCCGTCATACTCATTGAAGTGAACTCCTACCAGCTTGATTTAACCATGCCAGGGATATTCCCCTTGAGGGCCTGATCTCTTAGGCATATTCGACACAACTGGAATTTTCTGTAATAAGCTCTGGGCCGCCCGCAAATCTGGCAGCGGTTATAAGCTCTTACACCGAACTTTTGCGGCCTGGCGGCCTTAACCATCATCGATATCTTCGCCACGATTCCTCCTTGAAGGAGAAGCAATCTATTTTCTGAACGGCATGCCCAACTGTTCCAGCAACTGCCGTGCTTCCTCATCTGTTTTAGCGGTGGTGACTACCGTAATGTTCATGCCTCGGATTTTTTCAATTCTGTCGTAGTTAATTTCAGGGAATATAATCTGTTCTTTAATTCCCATTGAGAAATTACCACGGCCGTCGAAGCCCTTGGGATTTACCCCTCTGAAGTCACGGACTCGTGGAAGAGCTATGTTTATAAGCTTATCCAGGAAGTGAAACATGTTGTCCCGTCTCAGAGTGACTTTGCATCCAATAGTCATGCCTTCTCTTAGCTTGAAGGAGGCAATTGATTTACGGGCCTTGCGCATAACCGGCCATTGTCCGGTGATCATTGCCATTTCCTGCTGGGCGTTATCGAGGATCTTGGAATTCTGAATTGCCTCACCCAGTCCCATGTTAACCACAACCTTCTTCAGGGTAGGTATCTGCATAGGGTTGCGATACTTGAATTTCTCCTGAAGGGCTGGACCCACTGTAGATTTATAGTATTCTTTCAGCCTTGAAGACATGGACTATATCCTTCTAGTTTTCCAGTTGTTCCAGGCATTTCTTGCAGAACCGGACCCTGTCTCCGTCATCCAGGGTTTTGATTCCCGTCCTTGAAGGCTTGGAGCATTTCGGGCAAACAAGCATGAGCTTGGAAAGTTTGATTGGGGACTCCTTCTCCAGGATGCCTCCAGTCTTTCCAGCCCCTCCTGCCTTGGTGTGACGCTTCACTATGTTGACTCGTTCCACCAGCGCAGTATCCTTCTCCCTGTTCACCTTGAGAACCTTGCCCTCTTTGCCCTTATTCTTGCCGGAAAGGACTCTGACCTTGTCATTTTTCTTTATGCTCGACATAGCTTACAGGACCTCCGGAGCCAGAGAAACAATTTTCATGAACTTTTTGGCCCTGAGTTCACGAGCGACGGGGCCAAAAATACGAGTCCCGATTGGCTCAAGCTGGTTATTAATGAGGACCGCTGAATTGTCATCAAAACGGATGTATGAGCCGTCCTGTCTACGAACAGCCCTGCAGGTCCTAACCACGACAGCCTTGTGAACCTCACCCTTCTTCACTTTGGAATTAGGAATGGCCTGTTTCACAGAGACTACAACGATGTCGCCGACACTTGCGTATTTCCGCCTGGTGCCCCCGAGAATCTTTACACAAAAGATCTCTTTGGCGCCGGAGTTATCGGCCACATCCATTCTGGTTTGCTGCTGAATCATGAAACGCCTCCAGGTAAGGCGGCTTCCTTAATGATTTTGCGGACCCGCCAGTTCTTATGTCGACTCAGAGGCTTGGTCTCGACTATCATGACCTCATCCCCAATTCTGCAGCGATTCTCTTCGTCATGAGCCATGAACCTTTTACGGCGCCGGACAAACTTCTTGTAAACAGGATGGACCACTGTGCGGCTGACTTCAACCACCACAGTCTTGTCCATTTTATTGCTTATGACCAAACCTGTTCGAACTTTTCTTTGTTTGCGGTCGTCGGAGGATGTTGTCATGCAGACCGCTCCTTTTCTCGAATTATTGTCTTTACCCTGGCGATATCTCTTCGGACCTGAGTCAGCCGGGCGGTTTTTTCCAGTTGTCCGGTCGCTTTCTTGAAACGAAGCTTGAATTCTTCCTCTCGAAACTCCTTCTCTTTAACAGCGAGTTCCTCTACGGAAAGGTCACGGAGTTCTTTTGGCTTCATGTCAATTCCTCACGCATTACAAAACGGGTTTTGACAGGCAACTTACGGGCGGCGAGACGAAAGGCCTCTCTTGCAACCTCCGCAGGAACCCCTTCCATTTCATACATGATCTTTCCAGGTTTAACCACGGCCACCCACTCTTCAGGAGCGCCTTTTCCCTTACCCATACGGGTTTCAGCCGGTTTCTTAGTAATGGGCTTGTCGGGAAAAACTCTAATCCAGATCTTACCACCTCTTTTGACGTGACGCGTCATGGCGATACGACCGGCCTCTATCTGTCGGGAAGTAATCCAGCAGGGGGCAAGGGCCATTAAGCCGTATTCACCGAAGGATACATGAGCCCCAGTGGTAGGCGAGCCCTTCATTCGACCTTTTTGCTGTTTACGATATTTTACTTTCTTGGGCGCAAGCATCTCACTTCTCCCCTTGGGAACTCTTGATCATCTCACCCTTGAATATCCAGACCTTAATACCAATGACTCCGTAGGTTGTAGTAGCCTGAGCAAAACCGTAATCAATGTCAGCCCGGAGGGTGTGAAGAGGCACTCTGCCTTCTCTATACCATTCACGTCTAGCCATTTCAGCGCCGCCTAAACGGCCAGCTGTGGCGATTCGTATACCTTTAGCCCCGGATTTGAGGGCGCTGGAGACAGACTTTTTCATGGCCCTTCTGAAAGCAATTCTTCTCTCCAGTTGCTGGGCTACGTTTTCTGCCACTAATTGCGCATCTATTTCGGGTTTACGAATTTCCTTAACATCGACATAGACATCTTTGTCAGTTACCTTCAATATGTCTTTGCGCAATTTTTCAATTTCCGCCCCTTTAGGACCGATAACAATTCCGGGCCGAGCGGTATGGATTAAGAGCTTAACCTTGCCAGCGGCTCGCTCAATTTCCATCTTCGACACACTGGCTTGTGCAAGTCGTTTTTTCACGAATTGTCTAAGCTTAAGGTCCTCAATAAGGAAATCACCATATTCCTTTTGGGAAAACCATCTGGAATCCCACATTCTGGTGACTCCGAGGCGAAATCCGTGGGGATGTACCTTCTGTCCCAAGATTACCCTCCTCAAGGGTGGTTGAGATGTCCGCTCTATCGAGACGGGCGCCAAAACGCTTTATTACACGCTATTGGACTTTCTCAATCTTACTGTTCTTCGACAGCCACAAAGATATGGCTAGTTCGTTTTCTGATTCTAGTAGCACGCCCCATGGCTCTGGGTGACCAACGTTTTGCCGTTGGGCCTTCATCCACCATGATGCGGCTGACCACCAATCTGTCTTCATCAACTCCACTACTTCTTGACGCATTATCCAGAGCTGACTGAAGCGTTTTCCTGATAATGCCGGCCGCTTTTTTCGGAGTGAACTGCAAAGCGCTCATAGCAGTGGAAACCGGAAGGCCTCTTACCAGATCAGCGACCAGCCTGGCCTTACGAGCCGATATGTGCGCATATCGAAGGGTTGCCTCCCATTCCATTACTTTCTCCCCTTTTTAGCTTTTCTGTCCCCGGCATGGCCATGGAAGGTTCTTGTAGGAGAAAACTCCCCGAGCTTGTGACCAACCATGTTTTCAGTGACGAACACCGGGACGAACTTTTTGCCATTATGAACGGCAAACGTGAGGCCTACCATATCCGGAATTATAGTGGATCTGCGAGACCAGGTCTGAATTACCCTACGAGCGGAGGAATCCTTGCTCTGCGCTACTTTTTCCAGCACATGGCTGTCTACAAACGGGCCTTTATGGATCGAACGGGGCATTTAGGTTACTTCCTCCGTTTAACGATAAATTTGTCGGATGATTTGGTTCGCTTCCGGGTCTTGTAGCCTTTGGTGGGAACACCCCACGGAGTTACCGGATGTCGGCCTCCAGAAGTTCGACCCTCACCACCACCATGGGGGTGATCAACCGGGTTCATGACAACTCCACGAACCTTAGGCCTCCGCCCCATAAGTCGTGACCTTCCCGCTTTTCCTATCGAGATGTTCTCATGGTCCAGGTTGCCTAACTGACCGACCGTCGCCCTGCACCTGTCGAGGACCATTCTGACCTCGCCGGAAGGCAGCTTGATCTGAACATAGCCCTTTTCCTTGGCCATTAGCTGACCATAGGTTCCAGCCGAGCGAATCATCTGGGCGCCTTTGCCGATCTTTAACTCGACATTGTGCACCATTGTGCCAAGGGGGATGTTTTTCAGAGGCAAACAGTTGCCCGGCTTGATGTCCACCTTGTCACCGGCAAGAACCGAATCCCCTACTTTTAAGCCCAGAGGCCAGAGGATGTAGGTCTTGGCGCCGTCAGCATAGGTAATTCTTGCGAGCCGGGCGCTTCTGTTCGGATCGTATTCGATCTCGGTAACCGTTCCAGGAACATCGACCTTATCTCTCTTGAAGTCGATGATTCTGAAAAGTCGTTTTGAACCACCACCACGATGACGAGAGGTAATGCGGCCGTTGTTGTTACGCCCGCCCTTTTTGCGCATACCAGTGACAAGCGCCTTTAGAGGCTCATCGGTGGTTATCTCGTCAAACGCGAAACCCGTCTTAAACCGGATGCCCGGGGATGTTGGCTTATACTTCTTTATAGACATGAATCAAATCCTTGACCAAAAAGCATTCTCGAAAAGTGTGGAGTTCCTGTTCACCGAGGCTCGTGCTTAAACGCCTTCGAAGAAATCGACTCGATCACCTTCCTTAAGTGTGACAATAGCCTTCTTCCAATCCTTGCGGCGTCCCTGGAAGCGACCAAGCCGTTTGGGTTTTCCCTGGCGATTTTGGGTCCGCACTTCGGTTACAGTGACCTTGAACAGCTTTTCCACAGCCTTCTTGATTTCCGACTTGTTGGAGGCCTTGTCCACCTCGAAAACTAACTGATTACATTCATCCTTTAAGGCTGTGCCCTTCTCGGAAATGAGAGGCCTCCTGATGATTTTATATTCTTCGAACATTAGCTCAACCTCTCCACAATCATCGGTATTGAGGATTTTAGCAGGACCAGCCTGTCAAACCTAAGGAGGTCATATACATTCATTCCCTCAGTCGGTAGAACCAGCGCTCTGTAGATGTTACGTGACGAACGAACCAGGCTTTCATCCTTCTGTGGAGTAACAAACAGAGTCTTGTCTGAATCCACTCCGAGCGCCTTGATGGTCTCAGCAAACAACTTGGTCTTAGGTTGTTCGAGTTCGATGTTATCGACCACCATTAGCCGATCATTCTGCAATTTAGAGCTGAGAACCGAAATTAGGGCAGCTTTGCGAACCTTCTTGGGCAAAGAAGTTTCATAAGACCTGGGTGAAGGTCCAAACACTGTTCCACCGCCGGTCCAAATGGGCGACCGGCTAGTTCCGGCCCTTGCCCTACCGGTACCCTTCTGTCTCCAAGGCTTCTTGCCGCCACCACGAACCTGGCCGCGCGTCTTGGTGCATGCAGTGCCGCTGCGTCTTTTGGCTAACTGCCAGACCACTACCCGCTGAACTAGATCCTCCTTGATCTCGGCATTGAATATGGTGTCGTCCAATTCAATCGAATCGACTTTGTCGCCTTTTTGGTTAAATACATCTACGGAGGCCATTATTTCTTCCTTATTATAACGATCGATCCGCGTGAGCCAGGTATAGGGCCTTTGAGCAGTATCAGGTTTTCATCGGCGCGAACCTGAACTACCTCTACGCTGGGGCAAGTGACACTTGCGCCGCCCATGCGCCCAGGCATCTTGCGCCCTTTGAAGACTCTTGAAGGCCATGCGCACTGACCGATGGAGCCGGGAATTCTGTGAGAGCGAGACCCGTGGGTTTCACGTCCACCGCCGAAATTCCACTTCTTCATGACTCCGGCGAATCCCTTACCTTTGCTGATCCCTACAACCTTGACGTAATCACCCTGATTGAAAATGTCGGCAGTGATTTTCTGGCCTACCTGAACATCTTCTGAGTTATCTACTTCAAATTCTTTTAGTATTGCGCAAGGATCAACGCCCGCCTTCTTGAACTGACCAAGGACCGGCTTGGATATTCTGCTTTCCTTGACCTGCCCAAAGCCGAGCTGAACTGATGACTGAGCCTTTTTTTGTACGACGGTGCAAGGGCCGGCCTGAACTACGGTTATGCCAAGCGCCTTTCCTTCGTTGTCAAAAGTCTGCAGCATTCCAAGTTTCTTTCCAATTAAACCGCGAACCATATTGGGGCTCCTAAAAAACGGACTATTTCAGTTCGTTATGCCTTTATTTCAACATCAACGCCAGGAGACAGGTCGAGTTTCATTAACGCGTCAAGCGTTTGCTGAGTGGGCTCGAGGATGTCCAGCAGCCTTTTATGGACCCTGATTTCAAATTGTTCCCTAGACTTCTTGTCGATGTGCGGCGACCGTAAAACACAATATTTGTGGATACGGGTTGGTAAAGGGATAGGACCGGCCACCTTGGCGCCTGTGCGCCAGGCGGTATCGACTATTTCTGCAGCCGACTGGTCCAACAGCTTGTGGTCATAAGCCTTTAATCTAATTCTGATCTTGAGAGCCTGAACATCCATGATATATCCTCTGCCTGTAACTGGCGACTATTCAATAACTTCCGAGACGACGCCTGCGCCGACGGTTCTTCCGCCTTCACGAATAGCGAATCTGAGTTCCTTCTCCA
>CALDNG010000446.1 GCA_937915285.1 uncultured Desulfomonile sp.
CTCTTCCGATCTAGCAGAGGCTCTTTGGCTATCGGACCAAAAACAATGTCTCCCACGACGGGTTTACCTGTTTCAGCGGCAAGCGCGAGCCCAACCCGGCCACCCGGTTTTATAGGTGAGGGTAGGCGTGGAAGCCGATTGCCATAAGGAACCCTGGAGTTTAAAAGCATTTGACGTGAAAGGTCTGAAAGTATTACATGGCTTCCATAAACCGTAAGAAAGGCATGCATCTCCTTGTAAAACTCGCCTAGTCTTGCAGGGGCGTCGAGTAACGGTGATGCGGCCAAAATCTCCAAGCCCCTGATGTGCGAAGCGATCTCGGCATCGATCCTGTTGGAAATCTCATGTGCCCGGAGATAATCCTCATTATTCTGTTCTTCATGCAGTAAGCCGACGTAGTTGGCAATCAACAGGAAACCTACCAGGATTACAGGGGCAGCCCACAGCAGTATTGCCCTGATGAGGTAATTAAAAAGGGTTGAGGTCTTAACTGCGAAACCTGAACGCATTGATTTGTCATGGTTGGTCTGGTTCAATGGTTTTCCTCCCCTTTTAGAACGTGTGTCCAATTAATGACACCGTTTGAGCTTGCTGCGCTATATATTGTAATAAGGACCGTACTATGACGCACACATGTATCTAGGATACTGAAAACCAGAGTAACTGGTCAAGAGCATTTCTGGACATTAGTAAGCGCTCGTCCTGTGATTCTCGGATATAAACGCAGGAATTCATCTTAAGCACAAGGAGATACTACCTGATTCATGCTTGTCAGCTTCACCGGCGTAAACCCGTAAAACTGGCGCCAGGTCGAGAAAATGCATTTTAAAAACCTCAGAATTTGACCCTTGTCATTGGACTGCTGTATTATGGTGGGAAGCTCCTCTCACAGTGGTGTTGGTAGTTGTAACCGTTACAGGATATTGGCCAGAACGATTTTGTGATTACCGTTAATCAGGTCCTCTTCCTGACCCTGGAGCAAACTGTTTCAGGGACATTTCACGGGGGAAACCATGAAAAGGCTCTCAGTCACAGCAATCTTGGTTGTTGTCACGGCGCTATTCTGGCACGTCATAGCTTTCGGACAATCCGAAGACGCCGGCTACAGGTTGAATCGGGAAGCCCAGGAGATTGAGAAAAAGGCCCAATCCGGCGCCGACCTCCAAAAAGCAATCATAAAATACGAAGAAGCCCTGAAGGTCTTTGAAAAGGCAAAATCAGAAAGAGGCAGGGCAATCGCTTTGAACAATGTAGGATCGGTCTATGACGACCTCGGTCAATATTCAAAGGCATTGGAATATTACGAGAAGTCACTGGAAATCAGGAAGAAGACAGGCGACGTAAAGGGTGAAGGGGTTTCGCTTAACAATATAGGATTGACCTACAAAAACCTCGGTCAATATTCAAAGGCCCTGGAGTATTACGAGAAGTCACTGGAAATCAGGAAAAAGATCGGTGACTTAAAGGGTGAGGGGACGTCCCTCAATAATATTGGATTAGTCTACGACGACCTCGGTCAATATACAAAAGCTCTAGAATATCACGAGAAATCCCTGGAAATTAAAAAGAAGACAGGCGATATCAACGGTGAAGGGACATGCCTCAGTAATATTGGATTGGCATACAAAAACCTCGGTCAATATACAAAAGCTCTTGAGTATTACGAAAAATCACTGGAAATCAAGAAGAAGTCAGGCGATGTCAAAGGCGAAGGGACATCCCTTAATAATATCGGATTGGTATACAACGACCTCGGCCAAAACAACAAAGCGCTTGAGTATTACGAGAAGTCACTGGAGATCAGGAAGAAGACAGGCGATATCAAGGGCGAAGGAATTTCACTGAACAATATCGGATTGGTCTACGACAACCTCGGTCAATATTCAAAAGCCCTCGAATATCACGAGAAGTCCCTTGAAATAAGGAAGAAGACTGGGGATATCAAGGGCGAAGGAATTTCACTGAACAACATCGGAGCAATTTACAGAAACCTCGGTCAATATTCAAAGGCCCTCGAGTATTATGGGAAGGACTTGGCGATTACGAGGAAAATTGGCGATGTCAAGGGTGAAGGGATTTCACTGAACAATATCGGGTTTGTCTACAAAAACCTCGGTCAATATACAAAAGCTCTTGAGTATTACGGTAAGGACCTTTCGATTACAAGAAAAATAGGCGACCTCAGGGGCGAAGCGATATCCCTCAACAATATTGGAGCGGTTTACGCCCAGCAGGGCAATTATCACGATGCAATAAAAGTGACCTCGGAATCATTGGACATCAAAAAGAAAATCGGTGTCCCGACAAAGGGAACAATTGACCTCATTGCAAATTATTACCTTGACGCCGGGGACCTGAACCAGGCTGAACCGCTGATCAGGGACACGGGCTACAACTCCACTCTGGGAAGACTAGCGCTGCTGAAATCGGATTATTCATCTGCGATTGCACACTACACCAAGGACGCCAACTGGGCTGAAAAGACAGGAAACGCCAATGCCCTGTTCAGGAGTTTTACCGGTATGGGCAGGTCGTACGAAGGTCTTGAGGATTACCACAAGGCTGAAGAATTTTATCAAAAAGCCATGAAGGTGACAGAGGACATAAGGTCAGGGCTGTTGCCCTCTGAAAGGAAGAACTTTTTTGAAGTCAAGGTTGAAGGATTCCAGAGGTCCGAGCCTGCCAAGGGTCTTACCAGGGTCAGGATGAAACTTAATGCGCCCGATGGAAGCATAGAATCCAGTGAAGTTACCCGTGCAAGGTCTTTTGCAGAACATCTTGCCGAGACTTCCGCTACAGGTTCAACAGGTATCCCTGGCGCTGTCATGGAAAAGGAATTGTCACTCGTAAACAAGGTTGCTGCCCTTAAAAAGGAATTGAGCAAGGTTGACCGGCAAAACCAGTCATCCAGATACGATATTCTGTCCAATGAGGTCAGGGAATCCGAGCGGGATTTGAACTCGTTCATAGAAGATCTTTGGAAGCGATATCCTGCCTATGCCGCAGTCAAATACCCGCGTCCGGTCAGTTTGAGAGACTGTGGACTCAAGCCTGATGAATACGCCGTCATTTTCGACACCTCAAATGAGGGTGTTGGAGTGAAACTGGTTTACAACAAGGAGATCAACCAGACTTTTTACATAAAATGGCCTCTGGAAGAAATGGAACGGGACATCAAAAATCTCCGTGAACCGATGGAGAAATTGAGGTTCAAGGCTTTTGATATTGAGTTGGCCTCAAAACTGTATAGAAGACTACTGCAAAGGGCCTTGCTGGAAGTTCCAAAGGGAACGCCGCTGATAATAATCCCTGACGGAATCCTGGCAATATTGCCATTCGAAGCCCTTGTCACTGGCGGAACTCCGGTCTGGAATAAGGCCCCGCTAGATGGTTACCCTGACGAACTTCGGGATTATCCGGCAAACATTACCTTCCTGGGAGATGACCACCCCATCAGCTATTACCAGTCGATCACAGCACTGACACTTGCCAGAACCACTGGCAAGAAAGACAGGCCGCCTAACAAAACACTGGTGGTCGCCGATCCTGTATTCTCACTGAAAGACGCCAGGAGCCAGGCCGCTACACAGACGAAGGTCGCAGAAGCCGATAAAAAACATAACATTGAGCTGATGAAGGCCATTGAAGAGGGCCAGACCCAATTCACCATGAAACGTCTGCCAAGGACTTCATTGTTGGCTCAGGAACTGGAAAAGATGTATGGAAAGGACTGCCTGGCCCTAACCGGTCTAAAGGCCAACAAGTCTGATTTCATGACCAGAATAGCTCCTGATATCGACACTTACAGCAATATTGTGTTCGCTACCCATGGTGTCATGTCCACAAGGATTCCTGGACTTATGGAGCCTTTTCTGGCCTTGACAATGGCCCCACCCGGCACGGATGGTTTCCTGAAGATGTCGGACATTCTTTCGCTCAAAATGAATGCGGACATTGTAGCTCTCACTGCATGCCAGTCAGGACTCGGCAAGGATGTCTCGGGTGAGGGCGTCATGAGTATGGGGCGGGCATTCCAGTATGCCGGAGCCAAGTCGGTTCTCATGACCTTGTGGGAGGTTGAGGAGGCTTCCGCAATTAAACTGACTGAGCGTTTCTTCCAACACAGAAAGGACGGAAAAACTAAACTGGAGGCTCTACAGTCGGCCAGGGACGACATTAAAAAGAACGGCTACAGGCATCCGTATTTCTGGAGCGGTTTCATACTGGTGGGGGAGACGGACTAAACATGTACTTCTAAAAGACAGGATAAAGTAGAAGGCGAGGTTAATCGAACCTCTCTTTTTGGGCTCCTAATGATACATTATTGCTCCGCCCTAACGGTACACTTGATCTCCGACTGTAACAAAGCACGCAATCATCGGATAATTGGCATGCCTATAAATTGTTTTCGCTGATTTCGGATTTTTGATGGATTTTGTGGCAAATTCTGGTTATCTTGTGCGACACCAACCCCTTAAGTTCAAAATATTTATTTAGTAAGCATCGAATGGGCGCTAACGGAGTAAACCGTGTCTATTTCAAGACTACTTTGTGTCGTTGTGTTCATTGTGTCTGCGATCAACGTTGGTCCATGCCAGGCCTGGGAATTTTCCATGAATGGAATCATGACATGGAAATACACTTCCTTTTCACAACTGGGGTCTCAAGGGTTTTTCGGGCGTTTTGACACTGACTCTAGCGGGCCCGGACCTGATGGTTATGGAGGGTCCATTGGAAGCGCAGCTTCCATGAACGGCTGGCTCGGCCATGAGATGCAGTCCATGCCGACAGGAATGGAATGGTTGATACAGAATAATTCTACTGCTCCTACCTACAGGGATTATGGCGAATTATCGTCTGGCTCCGATCTGGCGCTGGCGACATTTTACATGACCATTTATCCCGAAATCCGGATTAATGAAGCGCTCAGGATAAGAGGCTCCTACAGGATAGGCTCGTGGGAGACCCCTTATGCGGGGAGTAGTCGAGGCTCAATGGTGAGGTCTGAATACCCCGAAGGCATGGCTCCGGGTGTTCAAAGATCTTTTTCGCCTGGGTACTGGGAGACCTTGTGGGCTTCATTACAAACTCCATGGGGCATAGTTGTATTCGGCAAGAGACCTGCTCCATTCGGCATGGGCGTGATGTTTGACTCTGTAGATAACGCCGACGCCATTGGACTGCTGCTGATGACCAGTTATGGTCCGTTTCGTATTGGATTGTTTACTGCTCCTTGGATTCTGGGAAGCCCCTACTACTATACTTTGTCGGACAAGAACGCAGGTCGTCAGTATGACCTCGGTACCGGCATGACTTACGAGTCAGGCCCAATCTCAGTAGGCCTCGGAGGAAGGGTATGGAAATTCCACACTGGACCTGAATCGGCTACATATCAGGGAACCGATGGCGCAGCGCCTACTGGACGGTATGCGGTAATCCCAACGGACACAGTGATTACTGACGGGGCTATTTATATCAAATACTTTAATGGCAGGTTCTTCCTGAATGCTGAAGCAGCCTGGGGCTATGAGATAACCAATCGTCAGAAATGGCTTTCTGCATTGTCAGCAGATACTGATGGGAAGAGTCGTTTTGCCCCGAGTTATGTGGAACATTGGAGAACAGCCGTAGAAGGGGGTGTTTGCGCCGGTCCAGCAAAGGTAAGTCTGCTGTGGTCCCTGATTCCGGGTTTTGACAGAAGACATGGGGTGAGGATAGACAGGCAGGGTTACCCTGCATTGAATGTGGCAACCGGCTTGTCAAATGTGACCCTGTTCAGAACTTACAGTTTGTTATTATCCTATACCTACGGTTCCGGAAATTATTCAATCACTCCGGACAGCCGGCACGGCTATATGACCGACGCCAATATATTCGGAATGAGGATTGACTATGCCCTGGCCGCAAACCTTAACATCTTTGCCACGGGTTTTACCGCCAGTCGTGTTTCCCATGGATACGGTCAAGGATTTATTCGGCCGGAATATTCTCCCGATCCTGCCCGCTTCACCGGCAGGGTCCAATTTCAGCAGGCTGACAGTTATTCCAATCCCTCGCCGTCGATACCTGACAGTGACCTTGGGTACGAATTTGA
>CALDNG010000447.1 GCA_937915285.1 uncultured Desulfomonile sp.
GGCTGTTCCAGAAACGGGAAGGATTCCCTCCATCTTTAAGGGAAATATGTCAGGGCGTAGGCCTTGTTTCTCATGGAAGCCTCATCAGGCATATGCGCTTGCTTGAATCCCAGGGTTTAATAAAGGGTTTAGCCGGTAAGAAGAGGGCATGGAAACTTGTTGATATGCAACCGGTCGATGTTGCTTCCATACCTGTTCTGGGCCAGATTGCAGCAGGCGCCCCGATTCTGGCTCAAGAGAGCGCAGAAGAGCCTTTGCCTATAACCCCTTCCTTCTTTGGTTCTTCTGAGGCTTTTGCATTAAGGGTAAAGGGGGATTCAATGATAGAGGCTCATATTCAGGATGGTGATATTGCCATAATCCGGCCTCAACCGGAGTCAGAGAATGGCTCCATAGTGGCTGTTATTGTAGAAGGAATTGAATCGGAAGCAACTCTGAAGATTTTTAGGTTCAACAATGATCAGATCGAATTACGACCTGCCAATAAATTTTACGATTCTCTTTTTTTCAGTGGATTGGAGCGTTCAAGGATAAAAATCCTGGGAAAGTTGGTAGGCATTATAAGGGTCAAGCCTTAGCAAGCCTGTCATTATCGGTCCAAACCGGTCCTGTCTATAAAATAATCCGTTAATAACAGCAAGGTCATAATTTTAATGACTATGGATAGCTTTGTACATCTTGAGGTCATGAGTGGTTTTTCGTTTCTTTGGGGCACATTCAGTCCTGAAGATCTTGTTGAAGCTGTGGCTTCAATGGGTCAGAAAGCGGTTGCTCTTACTGATTATGGTCTTCATGGGACTGTCAGGTTCTATAAGGCGGCGCTCAGGATGGGGATTCAGCCGATAATTGGCGCGAAGCTCAGGATATGGGATGGTTCTGACGTAGTATTTCTGGCAACGGATTTCAGGTCCTATGGAAATTTATGCAGGCTTGTATCATGTGTTTTGGGTTCCGGAGCGGTTACTAAACAGAATTTGTCTCATTATTCAAAGGGTCTGTTAAGTCTGGCGGGTGTACGGGGTTCGCGCATTCAGTTGGCATTGAGAAATGGCAGATTGTCTCAGGCTGAATTCTGTTTGAATGAAATAAAATCATGTCTGAATGATCCGGAAAAGATATTTCTTGCCGTCAGGAATAATGGGGGTGACGAACAGTCAATCCAGAATACCGTCGATTTGGGGCAATCGCTCAGGGTCAGGGTGGTGGCTACAAATGAGGTTACTTTCCTAAGACCCCAGGATTATATCCTGCACCGTGTTCTGGTCGATATTCAGCGCAAACATCATCACAGGACATTGAATCCGCTGCCTGATGACTCCTTCTTTTTAACCTCTGGTAATGAAATGAGAAAACTCGTCAATAGCGGTCGGGCGATTGAGAATACAGAATATGTAGCGTCTCTATGCAAGGGGTTTTCTTTACCGGTGGGCAAGCTTCATCCTCCTAATATTCAGGATCCTGACAGGGCCTCGCTGGATCTGGGCAGGGAGTGTTTCAGGGGGCTGGCAGTTAGGGGTTCCAATGTGGGTATTGATTACCTTCGCCGTGTTGATAAGGAACTGGAATCAATAAAGAGGATGGGTATTGCGGACTTTTTCCTACTTGTCAGGAAAATAGTGGATTTTGCGAGGGAGCGTAACATACGTCATAGCGTCCGTGGTTCGGCGGCAGGCAGTCTGATAGTTTATTTACTTCTGGGCGGAGTTGATCCTGTGGCCAATGACCTGCTTTTCGAGCGGTTTATAAATGATGGCCGAGGCGATATGCCTGATATAGATATAGATTTTGATTCTGAACGTAGGGATGAAGTCATAAATTATATTCTGGGCCTGTTTCCGAGGCAGACTACGATGGTTTGCACGATACACAAGTTAAAGTGTCGCAGCGCGGTGCGTATGGTCGCCAGGGCAATGGGATACCCATTACATGAGATAAGCCGTCTTGCCTCATGTTTGCCGTGGTCACTCCGTGGGCGTGACCTGAAACTGGCTCTGGAATTACCTGAATTAAAGAACGCTCCAATACAGAAAGAGAAGCAGCTTGTAGATTTTGCGTCCAGGCTGACGGGGCTGCCTTTTCAGAGTTCGCTCCATTTGGGTGGGATAATAATAGCGCCTGATGACATCAATGCATGGACTGCCGTTGGTAAGTCTCCGAATGGGCTTCCGGTAGGCCATCTGGATAAGGATGATGTTGAGGCGTTGGGTCTTCTCAAGCTGGACATACTTGGATTACGGATGCATACCGCCATCAGAAAGACTCTGGAGATACTGGCTGAAAGAAGCATCCATCCTGATTTTGAGCGAATCGCCCTGGATGATAAAAGGACTTATTCGCTTCTTTGCAGCACTCACAGTGTGGGAGTCTTTCAGCTTGAGTCACCGGGGCAACGGGGTCTGCTGGGGTGTTTGCAACCAAAAGAGTTCAAGGATCTCATTGCCCAGGTTTCTCTTTTCAGGCCTGGCCCGATGGAGGGTGACATGGTTAATGTCTATATCAAAAGGCGAAACGCACAGGAGCCCGTTCCTTTCTGGCATGAAACCATTTCGGAGGCCCTCAGGGAAACTTATGGGGTGATACTTTTCCAGGAGCAGGTCTTACGTGTAGCCCATCTGTTTGCAGGTCTATCTTACGGTGAAGCCGATGCTTTCAGGCGGGCAATGACCAAAGACCGAAGGTCCAGAAAGATGCAGCTCCTGAGAAAGAGTTTCATTGAAGGGGCTCTGGCCCAAGGCCACAGTAATTCCCTTGCGGAAGAGGTCTTCAACCATGTATCAGCTTTTGCTTCCTATGGGTTTTGCAAGGCTCACGCCGCGTCATTCGCTCATATTACATATCAGAGCGCTTACCTGAAGACCCACTTTCCACAGGCGTTTTATCTGGGGATACTTAATGCGGGACAGGTAGGTTCATATCCGCATTCGGTAGTATTAAATGAAGCCAGGAGAAGGGGCATAAGAATATATTTCCCGCATGTCAATTTCAGTAATTTCCAATACAAGGCTGAAGGGCAGGGAATCAGGGCGCCATTAGAGGAGATCAACGGGGTAGGGCCGGCCATTGCAAGACGCATCATGGCCAATCGTGAAAGATTTGGTCTGTTCAGGAGCCGGGAGGAGTTCATGACTCGCGTCCCGATTCCTAAACGGATAGAAAACATTCTGTCTATCTCAGGGGCATTCCAGGATATGGAGGGTGAGGAATGGGAGATGGTACAGGAGGCGTATCCTGCCTGAAGAGACAAGGCTCTCCCGTGCTTCGGTAAAAAACAGTTACCCCGATTAATAATTTGATTTCCACATTAGGATGTGATATATACAGATCATCTGAAAGTCCTGCAAAATGCAGGCACAAACTCTGAAGCCCTGGAAGCAGCGCAACTTCCAGGGCTTTCTATTTTTCGGACCTAAACTGATTAAACGTTTTTATTTCCTTAAGCGAGGCCGCCGCAAACCACAAATGCGCATGTCATCAGAACCAACTGAAATCTTTTTGTATTTGATCATGTAGGCGCAGACTGTAGGCTATGTAAAACGGGCCAAATCAGCGCAGAAGATTGTCCGGGTAAGAAAACGCCAAAACAAAAATCCAACACACTGTTGACTATAACCCTGAAAAGGGGTATCCTAAAGATCAAGAACTTAACTTGTGTTGCTCCGGTTGAATCATTCAATGGTCACAGGTGTCATACGAGAATTAAGATCGTAGAGCGTGGCTCCTGCGACGTGGATAGACCTGAATATTCCTGTCAATTTATCCCCGATCAAAAAGACCCCGTTAATTATCAACCAGATCGAAACAACAAAAAGTTGTGACGTTCTTTTTCAAAAAAGGAGCTACAGAGTGAGTTTCAACATTTACGTGGGCAACCTGTCCTTCGACACCAACGAAGGGGATTTATCAACTCTTTTCGGACAGTATGGCGCTGTGGACAGCGTCAAGATCATTTCAGATCAGTTCACCGGAAAGTCACGTGGATTTGGTTTTGTCGAAATGCAGAGCCGTGAAGAGGGGTTGCTTGCAGTCAAGGAACTTGATTCCAGGGAAGTCGGTGGACGCGTGCTGAAGGTAAACGAGGCCAAGCCCAAGAGTTCCGGTGGAGGACGCCGGGATGACAGGCGCGGTGGTGGTTCTCGCTGGTAATGCGCGCCTCGAGAGGATGATTGAGTGAGACCGGCCTGACCGGGCTTATCCCATTCACCCTGACATCACTGGATATTCTATTTACAAGGCATTGATCTCTGCCCTTCTATGAGTCATTTGATCGGCCTGTGGAACCAGCGGCTATTGGAAAACCAAATTTAGTCGCTGGTCCCCAAATCAAGTGACAAACTTCAATTCTGCATTTCTTTTGTAAATTCATCAGATCTCAGACTCCACAAATCAGCTACCCCTCCTGATCGGAACTAGTGCAGTAAAAATGAACATTGCTTTGATCATTCCGAGACTCTCGGACGTCTCTCAACGAAGTTTTTATGATTTCAAATTTGGGGCCAGGTTCCTGGGGTCAAGGAAACACATTTCCTATCTCCTGGCGATCCCCACTCTTGTGAGCTTGACCCCTCCGGAACATGCTGTCAGAATCTTTGACGAAAACATCGAGGAAATAGACTACTCGTGGAAACCTGACATCGTTGGTATAACAGCCAGGACGATGTTTGCAAAAAGAGCTTACGAAATTTCTGAAAAATATCGATCCATGGGAATCAGGACCATTATGGGCGGCATCCATCCATCCATGTGCCCGGAAGATTCTCTCTTGCACTGTGACTGTGTCGTAATCGGTGAAGCGGAAGAAATATGGAGCGCTGTGCTGGAGGATGCCGAAAATGGCAGGCTAAAAAGGATTTATGAAGCTCCAAAGCATGCAGATCTACGAGCATATCCCATCCCTGACAGATCTGCGCTCTCTCGCAGGAATTACCTTCTTGACATTGTTCAGACGACAAAGGGATGTCCTTTTAATTGCGAATTTTGTTCAGTCCATGCCTTTGACGGCCAGAAAATCAGGAGCAAAACGGTAGAGCAGGTTATTCTGGAAATCCAGTACCTGAATTCAACCAAGAGTCGATATAAGCAGAAGATTTCAGTATTCTTTGCCGACGACAATATAATCGCTGACAAGGCCTTTGCTCGGACTCTCTTTACGGCTCTCAAGGATCATAACGTCAATTGGATGTGCCAGGCGTCCATAAACATCTCCCAGGATTCTGATCTCCTGGAATTGATGTCCGCCAGTGGATGTGGCGCTATTTTTATAGGGTTTGAATCACTGTCCGGAAACAATCTTGACATGATGAACAAGGGTGTCAACCAGCGTTATGAATATTTTGGGGCAATAAAGAAGATTCAATCTCACGGCATTTTGGTACATAGCTCATTTATACTTGGTTACGACTGCGACACCCGGAACACATTTGACGAACTTATAAATTTCATCCAGGAAGCCAACCTCCTGATGCCACTGATTAACATTCTCACACCCCTGCCCGGGACCAGACTCTTCAAGCGTATGGAGGAGGAGGGGAGAATTCTTGATTACGACTGGAGCAAATACGATACTCAGCACGTTGTTTTCAGGCCGGCCAGGATGTCTCCAGATGATCTTCTCAGAGGTTACCGCAAGGTGTTGAGAACTGTATATTCCTTTGATTCTACATTGAAAAAGCTGAAATATTACTGGGCGTCAGACTTCTGGCGAGGACCGAACAAGTCGGACCCGGTAAAACCTGTTTTTAGGTTTCTGTTCGCATTACGGCTGATGACTTTGCTGATTTCAACCAACACTGATCGATCCAGGTTCATCCTGAAAATCCTGCCCCTGGTGTTTGACAGAAGGGTCCGGGTGTCTACCATACTCGCATTGATGAACAATAATGATTTTGCTTTTGCCGTTTGAAACCCTTGTGACGGCCGAAAAAGGAATTAACATGCAGGTAATTCATAATACACTCCAGGGAGAATACTATTGTGTTGACCGGGACAAAAAATTCACGATCCAATGCGATAACAAGAAATGGTCCTGCAGTTGTTGCAAACCCAATTGCGAGCACATCAAGGCAGTTCAAGAATACCTGAATGAAGAAAAGCGCGAGCGGTTCTAAAGTCAAAATGTGTGCCTGCTGTTGAAGAACGTTCGGCGCGCATTCGACGCCAATTGCCGATCACATGATTGATAACTTAGGGGGGCCTTTGCCACACAACGTAGGTCATTTTTTGGATTTTTTTATCCCAACTTACTCTGTCTGTGATTCTGACCCAACTTGCCGCTAATACATCATAAAACAGCCAATTCGGTTTCCTTCCAGACATGTAAGATCATTCTTGTCAATACTCAAAAATTTTGATTTTTTATTGACAGATTTGACAATTATAGTAATTATAAAATCGGTCTTTATTTATCCATGGGGAAAACGTTTGTGGGGTCGAGTCGGGTCCGGTTAGCTCTTCGGCGTGGCAGTTTTTCCGGTCATCTCGACTCAAGGAATAAATCTTAAAGAGAATTCAGAGTAAGTTTGTAAATGCCATGGCTGTCAGTGGTGACACCCGTGGCATGTGTCAAATAGGGCTATACCTGTTTCCATCAACCATGAAGAGGAAGGTATGTTCCGTTCAAAAACCTATCTTTTGTTTACACTTCTGTTTTCCTTAGTGACTTGCGTAACTGCATATTCTCAGGAAATCGCAATTGATAAACAGCCTAACGCCTCCGTGTTTAACAGCCTGCGTTGGTTTGTCCACTCCTCTCGACAACTCCTGGAAGCCCAGATAGACCTGACATGGAATTATGGGCAGCAAGTTAAATTACTGGCCGAAAAGTTGGCAGATATAGATGTCAAGCTGGAAGACGCTCAAGAGTCTGCAGGTTTTTGCAAGGACTCAAGACCTCTGGACATGGACAACCAGATCAGGGTTGACATACTCGGTGGACAGGCCCTCCTTGGATACAAGGCTCAACAGTTACAAATGGAGCTTCAGAAACTGACGCAGGGGCAGGGCAACAAACTCGAAACGTTTGAAAGGGCAATAGCTAAAGCAGAGGACCTGTCTGAACAGCTCATGAAATTGAGACTCTCCATACAGAACAAACTGTATCACACAAGCATTCAACATCCGGGTTTTCTGGCGCAAGGGGAAGTGGCGGTTCCTATTGCCAGGAGGTTGTCAGGTCCTGTCCGGGGCATGGTCCTGGACTCATCAGGCGGACAGCCCCCTAATCCGGTCATTTTGGCTGCATCTGCTGGGGTAACGAACGGAAAACCAGGTCCTGCAAAAGCTTCAGCGGCAGAATCCGACGCCAAATACACCACAAACGAACTGAAGAAAAAAATAGTCGAAATCGGGAAGCAGGCCAAAAACCTTCAGCAACTCATTTACGAAACTGCTCAGAGGGCTGAAAACATAAAAAGGCTGGAAAAACAAACCGAAGCCAAGTTGGCTGACATGAAACAGTTGACCAGAAACTGGGAGGGGCAAAAGATCCCTGTCAACGAAGAGTTTCTAGCCCTTGAGAAAAAACTCGGCATGGATATCGTCATGTATCAGGAAGCGCTTAAAGAAATCGAAGCCCTAAGACAGTTACTTATATCATTGTTTAACGGGACTCTCTTTAGAGATTCTGAAACAGGCAAATAGAAAAAGCCATACCTATCTCGATTACCTTCTGACCCAAACAGCTTAAATCCCGGCAAACTTAGTGATCTGATCTTATGTGATAATTTAGTGGGAGGTTTGACATGGTTGTATGCATTGGAATGCTGTTCCTGATCTTTTCCGTGACCGCTTATGCCATTGAGGCCCAGCCGCATGGCATGACAAGCCATATGGAATCCAGTGGCCACAGAGATCATGTGCAGACAGAATACCAAGAAACAACTATGAGAATTTCACAGGCAAACTTTCCAAAGCCTGTATCGACATACCCTGAAAGGAATCTCCAGCCAGGTAATGTCTTGACCATCACCCAAAAGACGCCTTTACTGCCAGAATTGTACCCAAACAACCCTCAGGAGTCCATGGCCGGAATTCGAACAATTTATCCCGGCTCTACTATCCTGGTCAAACAGGTTGTCATAAAAGGCCGCACACCATGGTACGAGGTTGATGTCAGTTTCAAGGGCCGCGGGGTTATAGCGACGGGTTGGATCAACAGTGTTGCTCTGGCGGACCAATTTGAGACTATTCGCTAAGAATTAATACGTCGGCAAGTTCGTAAGAGGCTCTGATCCTAACGGGTTACCATGATGCGCGCTCATGCTCTCTGAACAGGACTGTCACCGGCCAGCCCACAGGACTGTGAAAACAAACATCGCAAAAAACACTAACCTCATCCTGGAATCCTTTGACTGACATGGGTCGACCTGATAGTATCAGAACCCCTTTACCTCTTGCGTGTATTTTTAATAATCCCTAGCAATATCAAGATGCTGGGGATTTTTTTGTGGCATGGGGCTTTGAATCGGGAATCATTTCAGGGGATGCACCCCGCCTTTCAACAACCGGCTGGTTTTTTGGAAACTAGTCACCAAAAGTTCTATCCCGGCTCTAGTAGCCGCAACGTATGGTATTGACCCCTCCC
>CALDNG010000448.1 GCA_937915285.1 uncultured Desulfomonile sp.
CGAGATATCCACTCGTGACTGGAGTTCAGACGTGTGCTCTTCCGATCTGATTGAGAAAATCAACGCAACAAGAATCTTGACTCTCGGATCCAGCCTGTGGACCCATGATGATCCATTGGAAAATTCTTCCATCAGCATTTATAAGTTACCCCGAAACACATGACATCATGATCTGCGCCTGCTGGCCATACAAAAAGCTCCTAAACCGGCCAATCCCACTATCCAGCCAATGCCGCCGATTATTTCCGTAAAACCAGGTCCAGTCGGCATCTGACGCTCCGCCAGCAGTCTCTCCTGTCTGGCCAGCATACCCATCAGGGGCGCAAGCTTCCTGTCAAGCATCCCATCTAAGGTTGCGGCCAGGTCATCAAGATGCTTCTGATCAGGGGAACCTTCATGGCCCGAGGCAGGATTCGCTTTGACGGTTTCTGGCTTGGGAATGACCGCCTCCGGCCCAGGCTTGCCAGGTGAGACGGTGTCTTGAGTTAAATCAACCCAATATTCGCCCTTGTGCCCCATCTCGGCTTCCACAACCACCCTCACCTTCCCTGTTCCCAAGGGGATAGACTTTAGACTCAACAAAAAGACACCGTTGGAGTCGGTCTTTCCAACCTGGATCCGGGAGCCTGAAGAATCATAAACCTCTACTGCAGCGCCCTGAGCCTTGACCTTTCCACTAAAGTAACCATTGATTACGAGGTTGTCTCCATCGACATAGGCAAAAACATTTACCTTATGCGCTGAGCATGGAGACCACAGAAACAGAACGGCAACAAATGAAATTAATGGCCAACAAAACACGTTTTTCAGGGGCATTCCAAAACATAACAGTCTGTGAGTCATACTGAGTGACCTTCCTGTATCATCCGGAAATTATCCGGCTAACCTCACATTGTATGGATTTTAGTTTATTCAGAATAAGGCCTAAAGCATCTCGGGTTTAACTTTTCGCACGAACTCAACCACAAAAACGGTTATCAGTCCCTCCACGATCATTACAGGGATGTGGGCAACAATTATCAGACGTGCCAACGTATCTATCGATTGGCCCATCGAGATCATCAAACACAGGGCCACCAGGATTCCTGACAAAATGACTGAGCCTGCGCCTATTATGAATTCGGCCAGATACCTGAAACGAGGTTTCCTTCCATGAATAAAGCGCCTGCCGGAAATGCCTAAAAGCACAGCGGGAAATGCCATGATGAAAGTATTTACCCCCAAGGTGGTTAATCCACCGAACCCGAACAGAACCGCCTGAAGAGTCAGGCCGACAAATATGGCCGGAAATGCCACCCACCCAAGAATGGCCCCGCACACCCCTGTCAGAATCAGATGCGCCGCGGAAGGACCTATCGGAACATGTATCAGCGAGGCCACGAAAAATACCGAGGACAGCACTGCCACCTCGGGGATCTTTTCATATTCCATCCTCCTAAGACCAATGGCCAGGCCAGCAAAGCTCAGTGCCGCTCCCGCCGCGAGCGTTGAAGCATTCAATACACCCTCAGATATATGCACTAAACTTCAACCTCCTGACTGAAAACAACAAGACACAAAAATTTTGACCTGCGCCAATAGCGCCACAATCCTGAACTATCCAGATTACGCGCCATGAATAGCAATCCTTATGATAATTGACAAAACATCTCAACAAACGCGTTACACTTTATTAGGCATCGTAACATCAGTCAAGGGGGAGTCGGTCCGTAATTGCAAAATAATTACACACAAATGATCAAACCAGTTCGACGCGCAAACAAACAGGCATGATCCCAAATCTATGCCACAGCAAATTTCTATTGACAGACACCTATACTTTAGTTAGATTAATCTAACTTTATTAGAGCAAATAGAAAGCGAGGGTTTTCGGGGTGAAGGAAGGAAAGAGATTGTGGCAACTCAAGGCGCCAACCGTTTGCGAGATCCTTGGAACGGCCCTGGATACAAAGGACGTTTTTAAACTGGCAAGAAAATTTCGACTAACCAACAACAATGATCTTGTTCATGACGAGCTTGCGTTCCATTCAGCCCTAGTAGAATTCTCCCAATCTGTAAATCCGGTTTCCCGTTATACAGACAAGCTGATCCGGAAACGTTTCGAATTGCACATGAACAAGCTTGCGGACCTGAGCCCTAAATCAGTAATCAAAACCCTCAGAATAGAAGTAAACAGCCACAATGCGGCGAGGTTTGCAAAGAAGATTTGCAAGCTCAACGGGATACCGTGCTGTTTCGTTAAATCTGCCAGCCTAGCCTCTCTCAAAAGAACCATCGAGGGAAATATTCAGAAGGCGACAGCGGCTTGATCCAGGTGTCAGATGGCGTGCCAAGGTAAATGCATACCTTTGTACATGACAAAAAATTCGGTGTCATCTTGTGATACTTGGCTTTGACTTTACAGTGCCACTTATGTATGATACGTGCTACCTAGATATTTTTATGCTTGTTTTTTTGTTATAATGCAGGATGGTGGAGGATACTCTAAATGCTAAAAAAATGGGGATACTTCTGCGCAGGGATCACGGCCTTATTGATGCTAGCGTTGTCCGGCAGCGCAAACGCATGGGAATTTTCTCTGAAGGGAAATTTCAATTGGTATCATGAATGGTACAGCCAACTAGGGTCGAACGGTTTTTTTGGGCCATATAATATTGATAGAGGCAATGCAACAAGAGTGGGCAACCTCAATTTTTGGAGCGGTGGACAGTTTGACACCAACTTCGTTTCTGGAGCAAATGCAGGTTGGTCCTACTTCAATGCAGAATTCGAGCCCGAGATCAGGATCAACCAGGCCATAAAGATTAGGGGTTTGTATAGATTAGGGACGTATGGTGACCCAGCGTCCTCGGATTATCACACGCAGGACGCCCCTGGAATTAAAAACGCATTCAGCGATGGACAGTGGTCGTTGTTATGGGTCACCGCAAACTCTCCCTGGGGAGTATTTTCAGTTGGAAAAAGGCCATGGAGTTTCGGGAATGCTCTTCAGTACGACGGTTCTGACGCGACATCGACCGAATCTCTCGCCTGGGTAGCACCGTTTGGTCCACTGGACCTTGGAATAGCCTATTATCCCTACCGTTATGCCGGTGACTCAAGCATATTTGTAGTTGGCGGACGTCAAGGCGTCATGGCTGCTTACGGAGACCCGTACAATCTCCCTCAATTTCCTCATTTTGAACCACCAACCTATCTCCCACTCATTGAAACCTTCTCCGGAGATTATTATAGCGCTTCAGACCGCAGTGGGCAGTTCTC
>CALDNG010000449.1 GCA_937915285.1 uncultured Desulfomonile sp.
TGGAGAATTTATTGCAATGGTTCTTCAGGGATTGCCTGAAGCGCCACAGTATTTTGGACACAACGCCAAGATGAATCGCGAAGGGCCTGCGCTGGTGAACTGGAACGCGCCTATTACCCCTGAAATCAAACCTGGCTCACAACTGACAAAGCCTGAAAAATATTATCTGGTGGATCTGCGCGATGCTGATTCTTACGCCAAAGAACACATCCCCAATTCTGTAAACATAGCTGCAAGAGGACGATTGGAAACCTGGGTGGGCACAATAGTTCCATGGGGATCGAAACTTGTTTTGGTGGGAGATCAGGAATTACTTAAAGAAGCAAAACACAGGCTTCACAGGATCGGTTACAAAGCCGACACCATGACACTGGAATCCTGGAAGAAGGCCAAACTCCCCACAAAATCCCATTCCCCGATAGCGCCAAAAAAACTTTATGAAGCCATGCAGAATGGCCAGGCGCCGCTCATTGTGGATGTCAGACTTCCCTCTGAATGGATGGCCATGCGCATAGGAAATGTGCTGAATCTACCGTTGACACATTTGGCCCAGTTGTCGTCAAAACTTGAAAAGGATCAGCCTGTGGCGCTAGTCTGCAATTCGGCTTACAGGTCAAGCCTGGCTACAGGCATATTGGAACGCAAGGGATTTACTAAAGCCGCTAGCCTGGAGGGAGGCAGCCAGGCATGGATGGATGCCGGCCTACCTGTTCATGAGGGTGAGAAAACACCTGACGCGGGATTGATCCCTAGCAAGGCTGAACCCAAAGGGCCCCAGGCAGACAAATCTTGAGTGATGTTTCAAAATTCCTGATTCAAGCAACCCTGATAACTTTTGCGTGAATAATGTGCGTCTGTAACCCATTGTGAGACAATGGCAGACGCACTTGCTCTCTCCTCAGACCTGCTTCGGTCACTATCTCCACACTCGGACGAATTCATCATCCTTTTCAACAAGAGGTTTTCATGCGAATGCTCTTTTAGTATACTAGCCACAACTTTTGGGGAATACTGCTTTAATTCAAGGATGAAGTATGGCTGTGAATCAAAAATTACTGGATATCCTGGTTTGCCCTAAATGTAAGGGCGATCTAAATCTAACTCCGAATTCCGACGGACTAATATGTGAGGCCTGCAGGCTTAAATATGAAATCAAGGACGACATTCCAATCATGTTGATAGACGAGGCAATCCCGTTGGGTGACCCAAAGCCTTGACAAAGTCTCATTTAGTTTCAGTTTCTTGTTATTTTGAGGCTGCGGCTCTGGCAGGGGAGTTTTCTTTAAGATCGCGCCACCGAATCGCTCCTGAATGCTGTATCGTCGCCCAATCAAAGAGATTCAAGACGTTTTAAGAGATAGCCGGCCCTCAACAACTAAACCAATATTAGTGGCAGTGTCATGAGTTGGGAAAATCTTGAAAGGCCACCCTTCAGTTTCGGGCTTTATCTTGAGTATCTCGTTTACTTGCTTTTCCGAATGATCGAGGAACTCATTTGCATCATCCCATCAGACAGGACTGCGCTTGCGGTAGGCCGTTTTTTGGGGCGCGTCATGTTTGTAGCGGCAAGAGAGCGAAGGAAAGTCGCGTTAGAGAATCTAACAATCTGTTTCGGTGATTCAAAAACCTCCAGGGAACTGAATGCGCTTGCAAGGGCAAATTTTGAACATTTTGGAATGCTTGCAATAGAATTCTATCGTCTTCGCCGTTGGACGGAGGATGAGCTGGCAGATCGGTTGATCATTCGGGGAAAAAAGAATTTTGATTTCGCATGGTCCCCGGGAAACAGAGGAATTTACTACGTTACAGGGCATTTCGGCAGCTTTGAGGTTCTAGCTGCGATGAGCCGTTTCCTTGGCATACGCGGAAACCTTTTGGTAACGGCAGCGCCGAATTATTTCGTCAACAAGTACATGATGTTCGATCGTGGGGGCTCCAGTAGCGGCCTGAGAATATTGCCTCATCGGGGAAGTGTGCACCGGATATTGAAGGCTTTAAACGAGGGGGAGATGGTGGTAGTTCTTGCCGATCAACGGGGCGATGACACCAGACCAGTACCGGTTGATTTCTTTGGAAGAAAAGTCCTTGCGAATGGTATTTTCGCAAGATTTGCAATTGAGGGAAACGCGCTTGTATTTCCCATCCGGGCAAAACGTCTCGCTGACGGTAGATATCAATGCGATTTCGGGGAAGAGATACCAATCCACATCTCAGGTGATGAACAGACCGATTTAATAGTGAATTCACAAAGGTTCCACAACATCTTCGAATCCTGGTTGCGAGATGACCCTGAACAGGGATTCTGGCTGCACAGAAAATTCAGGAGAAAGAGCAGGCGATTGGCGCATAAATCCATGACGACCCCCACAAACGTCTCGCACAAGGACTTTAAGCAAAGCGCTTGCAATCAGGGGGGGCATGAAGGCTTCTGACTGCAGGGTATGTGAATTACCTTCGAGTATTCTCGTTAGAGGAGTGAACTGGGTTGGCGACACGGTAATGACCCTCCCAGCGATGAAGTCTTTACGTGGAATGTTCCCGGGAGCGCATCTGATTTTCTGGGCGCCGGAATCCGTAGAAAAACTTCTGAAAGTTTCAAGAATCCCTGACGAAATTGTCACCTTCCCCCATGCGCTCAACAAGATTTCCCGCCCATTCCTTATGCGGTCTGTGTTGGCCAGGCTCAGGGTCGATCTGGTGGTGCTTTTTCAGAATGCCTTCGAGAGCGCTTTTACGGCATGGATGGCGGGAATACCGCTCAGAGCGGGTTACCCGACTGACGCCAGAGGCCCTTTTATAAACCTCAAGGTTCCACTAACAAATGAAATCAGATCACAGCATCAAGTATATTATTACCTGAATATAGTGAATCACGTCGGAGATTTCTTCGGATTAAGAAACCAAGACATGAACTCAAAACCGGATTGCTCCATACAGTTGAACAGGTCTTTAAGGGAGAATGCCGAATTTCTGCTATCATCCATTCCAGACGGGGGGCGGTCCCGATCAACTTTTTGTCTGTGTCCCGGTTCTGTAAACTCACTGGCAAAGCGTTGGCCCGCTGCCAACTTTGCGGCTCTGGCCGACTTGCTCATAGAGCAGACGGATGCGCTCGTTGTGTTCATGGGCTCTCCCGATGAGAGGGAAATGATCGATTCGATCATGGAGACGATGAAGCACAGAAATTGCCTTAACATGGCTGGCGCCAGTAACCTTGAGCAGTCTCTCGGAATCATGAATCTAAGTGACCTTGTCATCTCAAATGATACCGGTAGCGCACACCTGGCTGTGGCGGCTGGAGCAAAAGTCTTGACTATTTTTGGACCTACAATTCCTGGGGCTACAGCCCCGTTTGGAAATGGCGCCCGAATAATAAGGGGACAAGCTTCATGCTCACCGTGCCGTCACTTCGCATGCCCGCTACCTGAGCATCCGTGCATGACATCAGTTAGCCCTCATTCTGTCCTTCAAACAGCCCTGGAAATGACCGAATCGGGAGGCCAGAACAATGCCTCTGATTAGCGTTATAATTCCCACATACAACAGGCTAGAACTTCTCAAGCAGACTGTTGCCTCGGTCCAGGCGCAAACCTTCAAGGATTATGAGCTTATCATTGTCGATGACGGTTCTTCTGATGGAACCCCACAGTGGCTTCGGGTCACTCCAGATATAACATTCGTCAGTCAAACGAACAGCGGCATTGCGGCTTCCCGGAACAGGGGCGCTTCCCTCAGTTCAGGTCAATGGCTCTGTTTCCTGGATCATGATGATCTGTGGGACCGGAGAAAGCTTGAAATTCAGGCGGCTTTCGCCGCTCAAAATGCTGAGGTAGGACTCCTGGCCGTAAGGCACGTGAAACTTGGATCCAGAGCAAAACCTCCACGAAAACCTTCATGGATAAAAGGCGACCTCTTTCTGAAAGAATATTCTGAGAGTTTCATACATACGTCATCAGTCATGATTCGAAAAGACGTGTTTGAAATTGTGGGCGGCTTTCCGACCGAGTATGGATTTGCCGACGAATTCGATGTATGGCTAAAAATAGCAAAATCCTATCCCGTGGCTTATTATGATGAACCTCTTGTATTCATAAGACTTTATGACTCAAACACATCCCACAACCGGGTGGGAGTAAGAAATGAAACCTATAGAATTCTGAAAAGGCATTACGACCCAGAGAGGATTCCGAGAAAAATTTTCATGAGGACCATGTCTGACCATGACATATCATTTGGTCGAGCATTTCTGAAAGCAGGTGACAATAAGAAAGCTCTGACCTGGTTCAGAAAATCAATTGAGAGGACCCCCATGAGAATCAGGTCATGGCGTTATTATCTGAAATACCGCATTCTGTCACTTTTCAGGGCTTGAAACGACATGTGTTCGGATTCATTTAAAATAAGGGTACGGATTCACGACGGCCCGGACACCGCTGATCTTGAAGCGCTCATAATGAATGGCGCCAGCGAAAAAACGGGACTCCCCCATGGGCAATGGCAACCTGTCATAGGCGAGATACTCACACGTCATCTGGAAATCCTGGAAAAAAGATCAGGCACAATCCTGAAGAATGCGCCTGAGACCGCAGTCACGCTGGTCAAGATCTCGGAATTACCCGTGTTCTGCGTGAAGCAGTTCAATGACAGGGGTTTGGCTCACAGAATCAAGGGATTGTTCAGACCAACGCAAGGTCTTAGGACATTCAGAAATGGATTCAGGCTGATCTCTAACGGTATACTTGCCGCCGCCCCGTTGGCCCTAATCAGAGAAAGAATTGACGGACTAGTGGCTTCTGAATGGGTCATAATGGAGTTTATGGAGAATTACCTGGAACTAGACCGTTACCTGGTTCAAAAACTCGACTCAGGTTGGTCGAAAAACGCTCAAAAATCCGCTGTCCGGCAGTTTGGAAGATTTGTGGGTTCCATGCATTCCAAAGGCATATTCCATTCCGACCTAAAGACTTGCAACATAATGGTATGCGAAACCGTACAGGCGGATACCGAAAGTGAGGCGGTGTCCGTGCCTGAAGCCTACGATGATTCTCCGTCATTAAGGTTCTGTTTGCTCGACTACGACGATGTGTCATTTTCCAATCATATTTCCATTCGAAAGAGGGTTAAGAACCTGGTCCAGATTTTCCTTTCAACTCCCTCATTGGTAAACAAGGTGGAACGGGCACGTTTTCTTGATGAATACGCGCTTCATGCCGGACTTAGTTCACTGGATCGAAAGAAACTAGCAAAGGAAGTGCTCACAAAAACCCAGGGCAAAAGCATACTTTACGTTGGATTCGAAGGGGACGTTGTTGAAACACCGGACATAAAATGAAATCAGACCGTCGAGACTCTTAAAATACTCTTACAAAGGGGCCATTCATGAACAGGAAGATTTGGGTATTTGCGTTTGTGGCAGCCATCATGATCCTGGGGACTGACTCATATTGTGATGACAAAGATGCGTCCAAACCTCAGTCGCCTCCCATAGAAGCAGGATCAGGGGATTCTGCGAGCCAGGTCAACAAGGAGGTTTCAAGTCTCAAGGCAAAAATAATCGAAACCCAGAACAAGGGCCGGTTGGGGTTTAACAAAATAGTCAGTTGTAAATCGGTTGAAGGCTTTGGGATTTACGCGCCAGTTGAATCGGCCCAGCCCATCAGCAAGCTAATTTTCTACGTTGAACCGGCCAATTACAGCACTCTTATCAGCGCTGACCGCTATATCATAGACTGTTCAGTCGATTTCCAGATCTTGGACGCATCCGGTAAGCCCATAATTTCAAACGAAAATGCCCTCAAAATAAACCGGGTTTCACGTTCACCCATTCTGGACCTCTTCTTCAGGATCGAGATGAACCTGAAGTCTGTGAAAAAACTTGAAACCATGTTTGTAAGGGTTGTTTTGCACGATAAGATCAAGAACCAGTCAGCTTCCGCTAACCTGAAGGTAAAAATGGAGGGGGGTAAACCCAAACCAGAGGAGCAAATATAGCCTCACGCAAGCGGATCTAGCCTTTTTAAAGTGGTTCGACCCGGTCTGTTTCCCTTTGATAGTCTCTACTCTTGCCCCAACGCTGTGGAAGATTTTCCTGCAACAATGGAATTGATTCCACAGATATGAATCCCACATTCAGAGATGAGCTACCAGGCGGGAGGGGCCTAAAGCCTATGGCGCCGTTTTATCTGCTTTTTTTTAATCTGAAATGATTCACCATTATTTGGCACGATTTTCGCTTACCATATGATCGGACGCTAAATCCATTAAGCCGGCAACGGCAAAATTCTAGAGAGGTGAGTGAAGATGGCCAAAATAGCGAAGTCTACCGATTCCAGCAGCCTCGCTGAGGTTGTGGACAGGATTCTGGACAAAGGTATCGTAATTGATGCCTGGGCCAAGGTTTCATTGGTTGGTATTGAACTGCTTTCAGTCGAGGCAAGAGTGGTCATCGCTTCTGTTGAGACATATCTCAAATACGCCGAAGCGATCGGTCTCACCGCCAGCGCCGCTGCCCCTGCTTAATCCCTGATCATTGCCCGGATCTATAATCGGGGGCCATAACCGGCCCCCATGAAACTTCTGCATGTGGAGTTCTCACTTCACTTTAATTCCTTTTGGGATACTTCCGGGCTAAAACGAAAACAGGAGAAAACATGGGCAATCTGACCAGAGACATTGAGAGGCTGTGCGGGGAGATTGAGGCTTCACGGGTGTCAAGGGCATCCATGAAGGCTGGCATAGCCAAAGAAAATGAGGCCAACAAGAGCGCTGTATCCAAGATGCGCACCGGGTTTGCAAAAGACCACATGGCCATGGCAAAGGCTGATCGTAGTCAGCGCAAGGATTTCATGAATAGCCTCTCAAAAGAGGTAAAGGCGGCCAGGAGAGACACGGCCAAAGATCTGGCCGGCGCTCGTAAGGCATGGGCCCGGATGGCCGGCGCCCAAAAAGGCGAGAAGAAAACAGCCTGAAAAGAGTGCTGGGCCTTTTGGAGGATTGCGATACCGAATTTCCCAAGGGAATGTTTTCTGAAGATGAAAATATTCTGTTGGGGCTCACCTAGACAGCCGATGCGAACCAGCGTCGGCTGTTTGCTGTCACCCAAAATCGTCAGGTGTTCGTGGAGGACGCTTCCATGGTCGGTCGGCTCAGCTTCATGCCGTT
>CALDNG010000450.1 GCA_937915285.1 uncultured Desulfomonile sp.
TTCAGCTAGTGACTGACTCAACAAACTGACCTTTTGCTGCGCCTTTTCAATGCCCATGGACATACATGACATAATTGCATTGACACCATTCTCGACAAGTTGTTCGATATTTTCTTTTTCGAAATGTTCCGAGAAGTCACTCAGCACGAAAGATTCCGGAGCCACACCTAGTGGAGGTCGGCCAACACCGATTCTGACACGGATAAAGTCCTTGAACCTTAGCGAATCGACAATCGACCTAACCCCTCTATGGCCACCATCGCCACCACCTTTTTTCAGCCTGATTTTTCCGAAACCCAGATCCATGTCGTCATGGACGACGATTAGATTTTTATAATCAAGATATTTTCTGGAAGTGAAATGGACGACGGCCTTGCCACTCAGGTTCATGAATGTTAGGGGCTTCATTAGAAACATGGTTCGGTTGGAATCCCTCATCTCGGCAAATTCGTAATTACCTTTGAGAAGTTTCCAGGTGAGTCCAGACTTTGTGGCCATACTATCGAGAACCATAAAGCCGATGTTGTGCCTGTTTCTTGCGTAAGCCGGGCCGGGGTTTCCAAGACCAACAATCAAATAAGAACTGGATTGTCTTTCCGAATCAGAATTCAATATGTTACCTTCAAAAAAGAGTTTCGGTAAACGTCACCACATTGCAACAACTGGTTCAGTTTCTTTAGTGACGGGGCAATCAATATTTTTTATAGGCCGCCTGTCTCATCTTGTGGTGACAATGGATGGACGGGAATTTACAACAAGACCACGGAACCTGTCTAGTGCTGAGGATCGGATTATGGTCGATTCCCAAGTTCCAGAGATCAAGTGGCTGAACGTTTTGGAGCCATAGATGAGTGGGATTTTCTACTTGAATATAAGAAAAGCGTTGAAAAGTCTCCCTGAGGAATTCAGGGATCGCTTGACAGGCGTTGAAATAGTAGTAGAGGACTTTGCTGATGATGAAACCTTGAGGTCCATGGAAATTGATTCACCCTGGAATCTGCTTGGACTTTACACTGGTGTTCCCATGGACAAGAAAAGCCTTTTTTACCTTAGTCCCTTGCCCGAAAGAATATATCTTTACAGAAAGCCCATTATTCTGGCATCCAGGAGTCGTGACAACCTCTATGAAACAATTAGGAGCGTTTTACTCCACGAGATTGGGCATCACTTTGGATTCGACGACGATGAACTTGAGGAAATGGAAGGCAGAAAACTTTGAAAAAAGCGGCGTCTGAAGAGTTTGAGACTCAGAAACGGAGGCGGGAGATTTTTGTCGCCGTAGCGGCCTCGATACTTATCGGTCTGATCTTTTATTACGAGTCCGAAGTCGCAAAATCTTCAGAACACATACCTTTTGGTAGTCATCTGCTGGTTTTTGCCCTACTGACGGTTGTGACACTGCTGCTGATTCTGGTGATATTCTTTCTAATAAGAAATCTGTTCAAACTGGTGTTTGAGAGACGCCGTAAGGTTCTGGGATCAAATCTTAAAACTAGATTGACCCTCGCTATGGTGGCGTTAACCCTGATCCCGACCGTAGTTCTTTTTATTGCAAGCGCGGGGGTCTTGCAAAACACGATTGAGAGCTGGTTCACCACCCAGGTGGAAGATTCCCTGCAGTCGGCTCTTTTCATTGCCCAGGCTTTCTATCAGAATGCATCGGAGAGGGCTATTGAAAGTGGATCGCAAATCTCGAAAGCTATCCTTGAAAACAGGCCATCCGATTTACATAAGCTTAGGAATTTTGTCCTGGATCAATCCCCGACCTGGCTCAGTTCCATGGGTCTGGGAGCAATCCAGTTTAATTATGCAGACGGCTCGTCCTCGTTTTCACTGAAATCTCCGCTTTTAAAGGATGTCAATGTTCCTTCACCCAATCAGAGTTTCGTAAAAATTGGATTACAGGGTGAACAGACATCCATGATCATCGGAGTTGAGAATGGCGGAGACATTGTCAGGGGCGTGAGCCCACTTCGTATAAATGAATCACGTCCCCCGGTGGGCGCAATTATCACGGACTATTACATTCCTACATCGCTCTCCGGAAGATTGTTCGGAATAACCTCGGCCTTCGGTGACTATCAGGAAGTTCGCAGAATGAAAGGTCCGATCAAGACGACCTACATTCTGGTTCTGCTCATGGTCGCTTTACTGGTAATTTTCATCGGCTTCTGGTTTGGACTGAGCATGGCCAGGGATATCACCGATCCTATACAGAACCTGGCTGAGGGAACAGCGAGGATCGCGTCGGGAGACCTGGATGTAAACCTGGATCCAGCCGGTGAGGATGAACTCGGACAGCTAGTGAGTTCATTCAACAAAATGTCCTCTGACCTACGAAGGAGTCGCGATGAGTTGATTCGCGTCAACCAGGACCTTGATAGCAGGCGAAAATACATGGAAGCGGTCCTGACTAACATAGCCGCTGGGGTGCTCGCCCTAGACGGTGACAACAGGGTGACAACTGCAAACGAATCAGCTATCAAACTCTTGAAACTCAGCAAACAGAACCTCATAGGTGAGAACCTGCTAAGAAAATTACCGCAGGAAGCTTCAGATTCACTTGATCAAATTCTCGCTGATCTCTATCTGTCCCCGGAAGGCGCAATAGAGCGACGTCTAAAAATCTCATTTCCAGAGAAAGTTATCACGTTAATATGCTTTGGAAACATCTTAAAGGATGAAAATGGTAGTGTTATCGGGGTGGCTCTAGTTTTTGAAGACCTTACATATCTGGTAAAGGCCCAACGAATGGCCGCCTGGAGAGAAGTTGCACGAAGAATCGCTCATGAAATAAAGAATCCGCTAACACCCATACAGCTTAACGCCCAGAGGGTTCGTAGAAGATACCTGGAAATGCTTGGTCCGGACGGGGCGACACTCGACCAATGCACAAAATCAATCATCAATCAGGTAGAGCAGCTCAAAAATATGGTAAATGAGTTTTCCAAATTCGCCAGAATGCCAACTGCAAATCCGACCCCAACCAATCTGAACGATCTAATCAGGGAGGTGGGATCCCTGTATGAGTCCGGAAATGATAAGATAAAATTTTATTTTGAATTGTCCGACAAGCTTCCAGTCATCGATCTGGACAGGGAGCAGATCAAACGGGTAATGGCCAATCTTTTTGACAATTCTGTTTCCGCGCTTGGGGATGACGGATACGTCAAGGTCGTGACAAACTTCGATCAGGTTTTGTCCATAGCTACAATAGAAGTGATAGATAACGGCAAGGGCGTACCTATTCCTGACAGGGACCGAATTTTCGATCCCTACTTCACTCGCAAGAAAGGTGGAACAGGTCTAGGGCTAACTATAGTAAGCGCTATTGTCTCCGATCATAACGGCTTCATTCGCGTCAGGGACGGAGATAACGGAGGCGCGTGCTTCGTAATCGAGCTACCAGTTAAGAGAAGTTTTACGTCATCCATCGTATTTCAGGATTCTCTGTCCAGCAAAAACCTGACCGCTTGACAATCGTCAGTCAGGAGAAATCACTTTTGTCGCTTTCTCCAGGCTTTCTATGACTTCATACATGGTGGTAGTCCTGCCAACAACCAGCTTGTCCTCGACCTGGTAATGGTTCAGACAGGTTCCGCAAGACAGGACTTCCACCCCCTTGTCTATCAGCATACCTATGGCTTCGGTGGCCTCATCATCAAGGGTCGTTAATTTGACTCCAGAGTTTATGAATATCATCCTCCACGGCGTGAAGTTCATGTCAATCAATGTGCGCAGAAACCCCCGGATGAGTTTTCGGCCCAACTCATCATCGCCAGACCCCATGAAACAGCTTCCCACATATACGACCAGTTTGGATTCACTGGGGGATTCGGATGATTCGCAAATGATCGTCCCAGGAATCGTGACCGGGGTGCTCCCCTCGGTCCGGAACGCTTCGATTTCATAATGTTCAGGGGACAGTTCCCGGACTTTTGATTCGAATCCCTGGTTTGTCAGGAAACGACAAACATTCTCACGGGATATCGTGTTGTCCACTATTACTAGGTATCTGTCAGAGCCGGAACTCTCAATAGATTTTTTTGTCAACAGAACTGGTTGTGGGCAACTCAGGCCTCTCGCGTCTATTTCAATAGTTCTCTCCATCAGTCCCTCTCCAACACCTCGCTCAGCGTCTTTTGAAAATTCAGGCATTCCAATTTTATTCAATTTGCCTCTATGTCATGATAGTATTATTTAAGACGGTGTCAAACCCAGACGTCGTGACCATCACTTCAACTATTGCAGAACCGGATATCAAAAAACAGTTCAAACTTAGTCCGGGAGATATTTTTTCGAATTTGAATTCGCCCTGGGTCGCAAGGAGGAACCGGATCATTGAACCAGTCGTGTGAGGGAGTTACAAGAACTTGAGATCAATATCAATAATGGGAACAGGCGCCATGGGTTCGGCTATCATGGCGGGTCTGATTCAGTCCGCTCAGGCTGAACCTTCAAACATAAGAGTCTACGACGTTTCGCGTCCGCGTCTTGATCAGGCGCATAAAGAATTCGGTGTTCAGGTTGTTAACAAACCTGAACAATTACTGGAAGGTCATACCGGAATTCTGCTTCTGGCTGTAAAACCGCAACACATGGATGAGGCGCTAAAGAGCCTGGGAAGCTCATTAAATGAAGGGGTGCTGGTCATTTCAATCGCAGCGGGGGTGACTTCCGAGTTCATACTTTCCAGGCTTGGTGCAAAAACCCGATTGATAAGGTCCATGCCTAATGCCGCCGCCATGGTCCGCCAAAGCGCCACTGCCATTTGTAAGGCTGGCGGAGCGACAGATCACGACATTCAACTTGCCACCGAATTCTTTGCCAGCATCGGTCAGGTTGTGGTGGTGGATGAGAAATTAATGAACGCCGTGACTGCGCTGTCGGGAAGTGGACCGGGTTATCTGTTCGCAATAATGGAAGCGCTTACAGATGGAGGGGTTTTGGCCGGTCTCAGCAGGGACGTTTCCAGAAAGCTCACCCTTCAAACAGTGATAGGGGCCGCAACAATGGCCCTGGACTCAAAATTATCTTTCAGTCATTTAAAGGACCAGATCACCTCTCCAGCAGGAACAACCATCTCAGGTCTGCAGGTCATTGAAAGGGCCGGCCTGAGAGGGATAATCATGGACGCTGTAGAGGCCGCCAAACGAAGAGCAGACCAACTGATGTAGAAATTTTTTGGGATTGACTTATAAACCGCCTGGTCGAATGAAAACAGCAGTGTGTATTGCAGGAAGAAGACATCGACCAGATTGAGGTGACAATGTTTACTAAGGCTATATCAAAAGAGACAGTGTCAGAGTTGATGGAATTGAACTCCGTCGATGCTTTGAAACTATTCCTGTCCGATGTCGGGGCCTCTGTCTACGATGAATCGCCGGAATTCACACTCAGGGACGCCCTGGTTCTCAAGCTGGCCGGCAGCCTGCTTCGGGTTGGGGTAGATTGCTCCAAGGCCCTTAGCTATGCTGAGGCCGTTTTAGGGTATCACATGGCAAAAGGATGGAATGAGTTTCAAAAACTTATTGAAGACGGCAATCAGGACCTATTCTGCCTAATTGAGGATAACCAGTTAGCTAGGATATTTGTCAGAGGTAGGGATGATGGCCGGGAATTTGATGTCGGCGCAGTCAAACCGGTGCTGTTGCCAACGACGCGTTGCGAAGTAAATGTGGGTAGGGCCGTCAGGCCGGTCATGTACAGGGCAACACGATAGAGACCGCTACGTCAAGAAAATCATTCCGATTTACTAATGGACTATCGAGCCTGTGACCTCACATGCCGCAATAGTTCTGGATAAAGGGCCAAAAGACGGTCAGCCTTACGAATAACCTGACCTGAATGCGTCGCCTACTTTGAACATCCCCTGATATTGATTGCCTGAAGAACGGACTGTAACTGTTTGTTAGCGGTTTCTTTTCTCATCTTATAATTCTTAACGTTTGTCATTGAGCCGCTCTCCAGGGCAGACCCCAGCATTATGTCCACAGTTTTTAAATCCTCCTGAAGGTTCTGGGCCATTCTCATCAATTCCGGACAACTCTTGACTATAAGTTCCTCTGAGACCGCTGAAGCCGGTGAAGCTGAAAATAACGCAGCCAGAAGACATAGAGCCATGACAAAACTTTTTATAGCCATCTAACATTCTCCCATGCAACATTATGATTCTTATCATAAACTAGAGTTACCTTATCATAAAATATGTTATAATACAATGTTATGTCTATTTTATAAACTCAATTATTATGTATTGAATATACAGGTTCAAATTTCAGGATATTGGGCGCAATGAGGACAATACGTGCCATGACGCAATGTAAAGAGTCAATATGATCAATGCCAAAATGTCTCGCGCCGAGAA